>JBDSFL010000631.1:0-3140 GCA_039919545.1 Thermoanaerobaculia bacterium
CGATCGCATCTTCTCGATCGCCGAGGTGAAGCGGGCGATGGCGCAGCGCGGCGTGGCCGTGCGCCCCGTGGCGCGCGCGTTCCGCCCGACGATCGCCTACGACTCCCGCGGGCTGGTGCCGGTGGTCGTGAGGGACGTGGCCACGGGCCGCGTTCTCACGCTGGCCTACGCCAACGAGGAAGCGATCGCAAAGACGGTGGAAACGGGGCGCAGCCATTTCTATAGCCGTTCCCGGAACCAGCTGTGGGAGAAGGGCGCGACCTCGGGGAACACCCAGCGCGTCACGGCCATCTCGGTCGACTGCGACGCCGATGCCGTGCTCTACGACGTGGTGCCGGCCGGGCCCGCGTGCCACACGGGCGCGGATTCGTGCTTCGCTCGCGCGGCTCTTCTCGAGCAGCAGCCGGTCCCGGTGCGCGTCGCCACCACATGGAATGTCCCTCTCCCGGTTCCCGTGCTGGACCTCGGACCGCTCTTCGAGATCGTCGCGGAACGGAAGCAGCGTCCGGACCCCGGCTCGTACACGACACGGCTGCTGGAAGCGGGCGTGGGGCGAATCGCGAAGAAGGTGGGAGAGGAAGGGGTCGAGGTGGCGCTCGCCGCGGTCGCCGAGTCCGACGAAGCGCTCTCCGGCGAGATCGCCGACCTCCTCTATCACGTGGTCGTGCTGATGCAGGCGCGCGGGCTCGACCCTGCCGCGGTCGACGCACGACTGAAGGAGCGCGCCGCGCGGAGGACGAGCCCGTGACGGCAGCCGCGGCTCGACCGCGATCCGATCGCCGTGTTCTCGTCTCGCTCGAGCGTCCGGCGGATCTGACGACCCCCGTGGCCCTGCTGAGAACGCTGCTCGAAGGGGATGAGCCCTGCTTTCTCCTGGAATCGGTGGAGGGGGGAGAGAGGGTGGCGCGCTGGTCGTTTCTCGGCACGGCACCCAGCGCACAGATCTCGGGCGAGACCGGCGATCCGTTCGAGGCCTTGCGCTCGCTCGCCAGCGCGGCGCTGGAAGGTGACGAGGACCTGCCTCCATTCACCGGAGGCGCGGTGGGCTACGTCGGCTACGACGCGGTCCGGCGTCTCGAGAAGCTGCCTCTGCAGAACCCCGACCCGATCGGCCTCCCCGACCTCTGGTTCGGGATCTTCGACGAGATCATCGCGTTCGATCACGCCAAGCACCGGCTGCTCTTTCTCGCCCACGCCGAGGAAGGGAAGCGCGCGGAGGCCGAGCAGCGGCTCGCGCGTCTCGCGGATCGGGCGCTCGCCGAGCACACCGGCGCTCCCGTCGCCAGGCCCAGCGTGGCTGCCGCGTGGACCGAATCGCTGCCACGCGCGGCCTACGTGGCGGCTGTCGAGCAGGCCAAGGAATCGATCCGTGCCGGAGACATCTTCCAGGTCGTCCTCTCGCGCCGGTGGTCGGCCCCCTTCGCGGGCGATCCCTTCGCGGTGTATCGCGCGCTGCGCCGCATCAGCCCGTCGCCGTATCAGTACTTCCTGAAGACGCCGCACGGCATCGTGTTCGGCGCCTCACCGGAGCGTCTCGTGCGCGTGCAGCAGGGCGCGGACGGCCACGCCGAGGTCGAGACGATTCCGCTGGCCGGCACGCGGCCGCGCGGGCACTGCCGCGAGACGGACCTGATCTACGAAACGGAGCTCCTGGCCGACGAGAAGGAGCGAGCCGAGCACATCATGCTCGTGGATCTCGGCCGCAACGACGTGGGGCGCGTGGCCGTGGCGGGGAGCGTGAAAGTGAAGGATTTTTTCTCCGTCGAGCGCTACTCGCACGTGATGCACATTGCCTCGCGCGTGGTGGGCCGCCTGCGCGACGATCGCGACGCGGTGGACGCGCTGGCCGCCACGTTTCCGGCGGGAACGCTCACCGGTGCGCCGAAGATCCGCGCGATGCAGCTGATCGAGGAGCTGGAGCCCGTGCGCCGGGGCGCCTACGGCGGCGCGGTGGGCTATCTCGATTTCGCCGGGAATCTCGACGTCGCCATCGCCATCCGCACCGCCGTGGTGAAAGACGGCGTGCTCCATGTGCAGGCGGGCGCGGGCATCGTCGCGGATTCGGTGGCCGAGAGCGAAGCGGACGAGTGCGAGAACAAGGCGCGCGCGCTGATGAAGGCGGTCGAGCTGGCAGGGGAGTACGCCGGATGATCGTCGTCGTCGACAACTACGACTCCTTCACCTACAACCTGGTGCAGGTGCTGGCCACGCTCGACGGCGACGTGCGGGTTTTCCGCAACGATGCCTGCACCGCGGAGCAGCTCCTCGCGCTCGCGCCCGACCGCATCGTCATCTCGCCGGGACCGGGGCGGCCCGAGGATGCCGGCATCTCGTGCGAGGTGATCCGGCGCAACGAGTCGATCCCTCTGCTCGGCGTCTGCCTCGGGCACCAGGCCATCGGCTCGGTGTTCGGCGGCACGGTGGCGCGCGCGCCCCGACTGATGCACGGGAAGACGTCGGAGATCCGCCACGGCGGGACGGGGATCTTCCGCGGCCTGTCCAATCCCTTCACCGCGACGCGCTATCACTCGCTCATCGTGGAGCGCGGCTCGATCCCGGCTGAGCTGTCGGTGACGGCGGAGACGGACGAGGGGACGGTGATGGGCCTGGCGCACGCCCAGCGGCCCACCGTCGGCGTGCAGTTTCATCCCGAGTCGATCCTGACGGTGGAAGGGGAGCAGCTGATCCGCAACTTCGTGGAGCGCGGCGCGGCATGAGCACCGGGCCGCTGCGCAGCGCATTGAGCTCGGTGACGCGGGGCCGGACGCTCTCTCGCGAGGAGGCCCGCGAGGCCTTCGTGGCGATCCTGGACGGCGAGGAGCCGTCGACGCTCTCGGCCGCGCTACTCGGCGTGATGGCCGCCCGGGGCGAATCGCACGAGGAGGTCGCCGGCGTGGTCGACGTGCTGCGTCAGAGCGCGCTGCGTCCGCCGGTGGACGACGCGCTCGCCGACCGCGCCGTCGACGTCTGCGGCACCGGGGGCGACGGCTTCGGCACGTTCAACGTCTCCACCACCACCGCTTTCGTGGTGGCGGGGGCGGGTGTTCCGGTCGCCAAGCACGGCGGCCGTGCGGTGTCGTCGCGCTGCGGCTCGGCGGACGTGCTCGCCTCCCTGGGCGTGCGTATCGAGATGGAGCCCG
>JBDSFL010000633.1:0-3272 GCA_039919545.1 Thermoanaerobaculia bacterium
CACACGGGGTTCCCGGGCGGCATGAAAGAAATCGCGGCGGGCAAGCTCCGTGCGACCAATCCCGAGAAGATGATCGAAGAGGCCGTCAAGGGCATGCTCCCGAAGACCAAGCTCGGCCGCAAGATGATCAAGAAGCTCAAGGTCTATTCGGGCCCCGCCCACCCGCATTCGGCTCAGACCCCCACCGCCGTGCCGGTCCAGCGCTAACAAAGGTTTAAAGAGGGACACTTGACGAATCTTCAATACCAGTCGGTCGGTCGGCGGAAGGAATCCGTCGCCCGCGTATTCATGCGTCCCGGCAACGGCACGTTCTCGATCAACGATCGGACCTTCGAAGACTACTTCCCGAACGACGTCTTGAAGATGGTGATTCGCCAGCCCCTGCAGCTCACCGAGACGATCGACAAGTTCGACATCGTCGCCTTGGTCGACGGCGGCGGCAGCGCGGGTCAGGCCGGGGCCATCCGCCACGGCATCGCGCGCGCCCTCTGCCTCTTCAATCTCGAGCTTCGCAAGTCGCTGAAGAAGGCGGGCCTTCTCACGCGGGATTCGCGAATGAAGGAACGGAAAAAGTACGGTCAGCGTGGAGCCCGAGCCCGGTTCCAGTTCTCGAAGAGGTAATGAGGATCCTATGAGCCAGATCACCATGAAGGAACTGCTCGAGGCCGGTGTGCACTTCGGGCACCAGACGAAGCGCTGGAACCCGAAGATGAAGAAGTACATCTTCGGCAAGCGCAACGGCATCTACATCATCGACCTCCAGAAGACGCTGAAATGCTTCCGGGAAGCGGCCGCCTTCATCACCGAAGCGGCGTCGCAGGGGAAGAACATCCTCTTCATCGGGACGAAGCGTCAGGCCCAGGACGCCATCTACGAAGAGGCGAACCGCTGCGGCATGTTCTACGTGAACAACCGCTGGCTCGGCGGCACGCTCACGAATTTCGTGACGATCCGCAAGTCCATCACGCGCCTCAAGGAGATCGACGCGATGCTCGCGGAGAACTCCGACGCGATCCTGACCAAGAAAGAGAAGATCCAGCTCGAGCGCGAGCGGATGAAGCTCTCGAAGAACCTGATCGGGATCAAGGAGATGGAAGAGCTACCCGACGTCCTGTTCGTGATCGATCCGAAGAAGGAGCAGATCGCGGTCCAGGAAGCCAACAAGCTCGGGATCCCGGTGGTCGGCATCGTCGACACCAACTGCGACCCGGACCCGATCACGCACGTCATCCCGGGCAACGACGACGCGATCCGCGCCATCAAGCTCTTCACCGCGAAGATCTCGGATGCGGTTCTCGAGGGTCTCCATGCTCAGGAAGAGCGCTTCATCGGCAAGTCCACCAGCGAGGAGTCGCCGGACGAAGCCATGCCCGTGAACTTCGTCGTGACCGAGGGCCGTCCGGCCGCTGCGATCCCGGCCAAGGATCCTTCCCCCGTCACAGCGTAACGCTCCCACGACCGATCATTCCGGGCCGGCGGGGGGCGAACAGCTCGTTTCCCGCCGGCTCTTTTCACGTCCGGGGCTCTTGACCGGAACAACCCTAAGCAGCAGAAGGGGCGACCGGCCCGAGCCGCGGCCCCCGAGAGGTAGCACGATGGAGATCACGACCGCGCTCATCAAGGAGCTCCGCGAGAAGACCGGAGCCGGAATCCTGGACTGCCGCAACGCCCTGAACGAGACCTCGGGCGACATGGGCGAGGCCGAGAAGAACCTTCGCAAGAAGGGTCTCGCCGCCGCCGCCAAGAAGGCCGGCCGGGTGGCCTCGGAAGGGCTCATCGGCTACAAGGTCGACGGCCAGACCGCGGCTCTCGTCGAGCTCAATGCCGAGACCGACTTCGTCGCCAAGACCGACGACTTCATCGCCGCCAAGAACGCGCTCGCCGCGTTCGTGTTCGGCGAAGCCTCCCTCGGCGACGTGACCGAGGGCGACGGTGAGGCGCTGAAGGGCATGACCGCACCGGCCGCCCTTCCCGGGGCCACCGGCACCGTCTCCGACTGGCTGCAGGCGTTCACAGCCAAGACGGGCGAGAACACGCAGCTGCGCCGATTCTCCCGCCTCGTGGCCGGGCCCGACGCGATGCTGAGCCTCTATGCGCATCCCGGCGACAAGACCGTCGTCGCCGTCGAGACCGTCGGCTGCGACGAGCAGCTGGCCAAGGACGTCGCCATGCACATCGCCGCGCTGGCCCCTCAGTTCGCGAGTCGCGAGAGCGTCTCCCAGCAGGCGCTGGCCGACGAGCGCGAGATCGCACGCGCCAAGGCCGTGGCCGCGGGCAAGCCCGAAGGCGTCATCGAGAAGATGGTCGAGGGCATGGTCGGCAAGTGGTTCGGCGAGGTCGTGCTCGTGGACCAGCCGTTCGCCAAGGACGACACCAAGAAGGTCGGCGAAGTGATCAAGGAGCGCGGCGGAGCGAACGCCCGCATCGTTCGCTTCGTGCGCTTCAAGGTGGGCGAGGGCGTCGAGAAGAAACAGACCGATTTCGCGGCCGAAGTGGCCGCGATGTCCCAGTAGGCTTCCTCGACCTGATGAGCGCCGAACCCGGAGTCTCTGCTTACCCCGTCTTCCGACGGATCCTGCTGAAGCTTTCGGGCGAGGCGCTCCTCGGCAGCCAGCCGTTCGGCATCGAGCCCGCCGTCGTGGCCCGCATCGCCGACGAGGTGGCCGAGGTGAGCCGGCTCGGCGTCGAGATCGCCATCGTCATGGGCGGAGGAAACATCATCCGCGGCGTCTCGGCCGCCACCCAGGGCATCGACCGCGTGACGGGCGACAACATGGGCATGCTGGCCACGGTCATCAACGCGCTGGCGTTGCAGGACGCGATGGAAAAGCGGGGCATCTCCACGCGCGTCATGACGGCCTTCGACGTCCGCGCGGTGGCCGAGCCATTCATCCGTCGGCGTGCCATCCGGCACCTGGAGAAGAAAAGAGCCGTCCTCTTCGCGGGAGGAACGGGCAATCCGTTCTTCACGACCGACTCGGCGGCGGCGCTGCGCGCCAACGAGATCCGCGCCGATGTGATCCTGAAGGCGACGCGCGTGGACGGGATCTACAGCGCCGACCCCAAAAAGGATCCGAACGCCAAGCTCCTGCCTCACGTCACCTATCAGCAGGTGCTCGAGCGCGGGCTGGGCGTCATGGACGCGGCTTCCATCGCGCTCTGCCGCGAGAACCGGATGCCGATCCGGGTCTTTAACCTGCTCGTTCCCGGCAACATCCGGCGCGTCGTGCTGGGCGACATGATGGGCAGCCTCGTGGACGCCGGGGCCCAGC
>JBDSFL010000647.1:0-7262 GCA_039919545.1 Thermoanaerobaculia bacterium
ATGCGGGATCGGGCCCTGCGCCTCGCGCCAGGTGCGGAAGACATTGGACAGCTGCTGGACCTTCCGCGAGCAGACCTCGAGATCGGCCTCGAAGAGCAGGACGAGGAACTCGTCCACCTCCCAGCGGAAGACCAGATCGGTTTCGCGAACGCTGAGCTGAAGCGTCTTGGCCGCCTGGCCGATCACGATGTCGAACGCCTCGTCGCCGGCGTTCTGGAGCAGGCTGGCGCGGTTCGTGATGACCACCGAGAGCACCGACAGGGCGATGTCGTGGCGGCGAGAACGCTCCAGCTCGCGTCCGATGATCTCGTCGAAATAGTCGCGGGCATAGAGGCCCGTCTGCAGATCCCGGATGCCCGTCTCGCCGTTCACGACGCGGATGTTACTGGATCGCCTGTCCCCATCGCCTTCCGGCCGCGTTCCTCGACGGCACGCTCCCATTCCTGGCGATACGGTTCGAGCGTCTCGAGCAGGATCTCGGCCGTGACGAGATTCCGGAACCATTTCTGATCCGAGGGCACGACGATCCAGGGCGCTTCCTCGCTCGAGGTCTTCTCGAGCATCTCCGCGAAGGCCTCCTGGTAGTCGTCCCAGAGCTTCCGCTCCTTCCAGTCGGCCGGGTTCACCTTCCAGCGCTTCTTCGGATCGGCCTCGCGGGCCAGGAGCCGCTCCTTCTGCTCGCCCTTCGAGAGGTTCAGGAAGAACTTCACCACGATGGTGTCGGCCCGGCGGAGCACGGTCTCGAATCCCAGCAGCTCCTTGTAGCGCTTCTTCCAGACGGCCTTCGGCACGAGGTCGTGCACGCGCTCGACGAGGACGGATTCGTACTGCGAGCGGTTGAACACGACCACCTCGCCCTTGCCGGGAGTCTGCGCATGGATGCGCCAGAGGTAGTCGTGCGCGAGCTCGACAGCCGTGGGCTGCTTGAAGCAGGCCACGCGGCAGCCCTGGGGGTTCACGCCCGAGAAGACGTGCCGGATCGTCCCGTCCTTGCCGGCCGTGTCGATCCCCTGGATCACGATGAGCACGGCGTGCGTGCCGGCGGCATAGAGGAGGTTCTGGAGATCCGACAGCGTCTCCAGATCCCCCTTCATCTTCTCGTCCGCCGCGTCGTCCTTCTTCCAGCCGGCGGTGTCGGCGGGATCCAGGCGATCCAGCCGCACCCTCTTGTCCGGGTTGACCGCGTAGCGTTCCTTCATGCTGCTCATGGGAATCCTCCTCGAGATAGCTGGCGTGAATCGGAGTCTGTTCAGATCGACTAGAAACGGATCGACCCCGTCAGCTCCACGCGATCCACCGTGTCGACGAGCTTCTGGAACGTTTCGGAGTCTGGCGGAATGCTCGATTCGGCGCGCGTGCGCGAGACGGCGAGCGTGACGGACTTCAGCGGGCGCACGAACCAGCGGAGGGCGCCGAAGAGCACGACCGACCGCCGCGACGCGCTCCGCCTCTTTTCGGAGAGGCCCGCCACATCGCTGCCGGTGCGGTACGAGCCGCCGACGGCCAGGTCCAGCGCGCGGGTGAAGAAATGCGTCGCCGTGAGCGTGAACCGGCGATCGATGAAGCGCCCCGCGTCGAGCGCGGAGGGCGACGGTTCGGTGAGGTCGAGGTGCGCGCGGGTGACCTCGTACGAGAAGGCGCCGTCGAGCGCGAGACGCCTCGAGAGCAAGAGCTTCCGGCCGGCGAGCGCCACGCCGAATGCCTCGCCTTCGAGGAGCAGCTCCTGGGCGAGGGCGTTTCCGCCTCCCGAGAAGACCGTCCGATCCGAGCGCCGTGTCGTGACGTCCCGCAGCGTGCCCTCGAGTCCAACCGAAGCCTCGGGCCCGAAGTGGAGCACGCCGCCGAGCCGCACATCGAGCTCCGACGTGCGCGTGCCGAACGAGCCGAAGCTGGCGCGCCCGGAGGGGATTTCGGTCGAGGTGGTGGACGCCGTCTCGCGCGCCGATATCGCCGCGAGGGCCCCCGTGAGCTCGAGCGCGCCCCAGGAATAAGCGCCCCGCAGCTCCCCCACGTTCCGGCTCAGATCTCCCGAGAGCCGCGCATCGAGCGTGCTCACGCTACCGATGTTGAAGCCCGCGCTGTCCCGCGAGGTCTGCCCCAGCCCCACGCGCGCGGAAAGGAAGGACGGATGCGCGACGTACGAAAGGAGCGCGTAAGGCGTCCGGCCATCATCGGGAACCCGCGTCAGGAAGCGTGTCGCGCTCACCTCGAGCCTTCGCTCCGTGGAATCGGCGCGATAGGCGTAATTCGCGGCGGGCACGCCGGCGATCGCCAGCAGCGGCTCGTCCGTCTTCCCCCCCGAATAGCCGAACGACACGTCCAGCACCGTCCGAAAGCCTCCATCCTGGGCCGAGAGCGGCGCGGCGCCGCCGAGCAGAAGGAGAGAGCCGAGCAGAAACAGCGAGAGAAAGGAAAAGCGCACAGCGGGAATCACCGCGCAACATTACCTGAGTCCGTGAGGGCCGAGCGGCGGTACTCTTTCCCCGCATGTTCGAAACCAAGGAGCTCACCCTCGCCGAGTTCGTCGACGCCGCCCGCGGGGTGGTCCCGGCCGACCTCGTCTTCAAGAATGCCCAGGTGGTGAACGTCCTCACGGGCGAGATCCATACCGAGACCGTGGGAATCAAGGGCGATCGCATCCTCGGCTTCGGCGACTACCGCGCCGGGCGCGCCGAGGACGAGATCGATCTGAAGGGGAGCTACCTGGCCCCCGCGCTCTGGGACGCTCACCTGCACATCGAGTCCACCATGACCACCCCGCGCGAGTTCGCGCGCCTGGCCACGGCCCACGGTACCGCGGCCGTCATCACCGATCCCCACGAGATCGGCAACGTGCGCGGCGTGGACGGGCTGCGCGCTTTTCTCGCGGACGCCAGCGGGCTGCCGCTGGACATCTTCGTGATGCTGCCCTCGTGCGTCCCGTCGACGCACCTCGAGACCGCGGGGGCGAATCTCTCCGCGGGCGACCTCGCCCCCCTCTACGACGAGCCGCACGTGCTGGGCCTGGCCGAGATGATGAACGTGCCCGGATTCCTGTTCGGCGATCCCGGCGTGCGGGCGAAGGTGGAAGACGCCCGGCGGCGCGGCGTGCCCATCGACGGCCACTCGCCCCTGCTGTCGGGGCTGGACCTCAACGCCTACATCGGCTCGGGAATCCGCTCGGACCACGAGTGCCTCTCGCGGGGGGAGGCCCTCGAGAAGGTGCGCCGCGGGATGTCGATCTGGATCCGCGAGGGGACCGCCGCCAAGAACCTCGACGAGCTGCTGCCGCTCGTGACGCGAGAGAACTCCGAGCGCTTCGCCTTCTCGACCGACGACCGGCATCCGTGGGACCTGCTGACGCACGGCCATCTCGACTACCACGTGCGGCGCGCCATCGCGAGCGGGCTCGACCCCGTGCTGGCCCTGCGCATCGCGTCCTTCAGCTGCGCCAAGCACTACGGCTTCCGCGACCGCGGAGCGATCGCTCCGGGCTATCGCGCGGACGTGCTGACGTTCGAGCGGCTCGAGGATTTCCGCCCCGACCGCGTCGTGCTGGGCGGACGCCCCGTGGCCCGTGGCGGCGCGCTCCTCGAGGAGATCCCGGCTGCCCGCATGGAAGAGGGCCCCCGATTCGCGATGGCGGGCTTCGATCGCACGCGCCTCACGCTGGCCGCGGGAGCGGGCGCCACCCTGCGCGTCATCGACGTGCACGCCGGCTCCATCGCCACGGGCTCGGTGACGGCGCTGGCCCGCATCGCTGACGGCGGCGCGCAATCGGACGTGGAGCGCGACCTCTTGAAGCTGGCCGTCGTGGAGCGGCATCACGGCACCGGCAACGTGGCCGTTTCGTTCGCGCGCGGCTTCGGCCTGAAGCGGGGCGCCATCGCCTCCTCCGTCGCCCACGACTCGCACAACGTCGTCGTCCTCGGCGTGGACGACGCCTCGATGGAGACGGCCGTGCGCCGCGCGGCCGAGATCGGCGGCGGCATCGTGATCGCCGACGGCTCAAGCGTGCTGGCCGAGGTCGCGCTTCCCGTCGCCGGCCTGATGTCCAACTCCCCCATCGCCGACGTGGACCGCGCCGAACGCCAGGCGAACGAGGCGGCGCTGGCGCTGGGCACCACGATGGAGCATCCCTTCATGACGCTCGCGTTCCTGGCTCTCCCCGTGATCCCGGAGCTGAAGCTGACCGACAGGGGCCTCGTCGACGTGCAGGCCTTCGACTTCGTGTCGCCGCTCGTGTGACGGAGAGCGAGGGGCCGAAGCTCCGGCGCGCGCTGGGCCTCTCGGACTGCGTCCTCTACGTGGTCGGCTCGATCGTCGGCACCGGCATTTTCCTGTCGGTCGGGCAGATCGCCCGCAAGGTGCCGAGCCCCGGCTGGATCCTCCTGGCGTGGCTCCTCGGCGGCCTCCACGCGCTCGCGGCGGGGTTCACGTACGCCGAGCTCGGCACGCGCCGGCCGGAGGCCGGAGGCGCCTATGTCTTCCTCTCCGAGACGTTCGGGCGGCTGCCGGCCTTCCTCTTCAACTGGGCGATGTCGTTCGTCATCATGCCCGCCTCGGTGGCCGCGCTCGCCGTGGGCTTCGCGGAATATCTCGGCGCGTTCTTCCCCGAGCTCGGCACCGCGCGCCATGCCTTCGATCTCCCGTTCCACATCGCCGTCTCGCAGGGGCAGCTCGTCGCCATCGCGATGGCGCTCCTGCTCACGATCTGGAACTGCATCGGGATCAAGGAAGGGGGGCTCCTCAACGACGGCCTCACGCTCCTGAAGATCGCCTCGGTGCTGGCGCTCATCTTCTTCGGTCTCACGGCCGCGCGCGCGCACGTGCCGTCTTTGGCGCTCACCGCGCCTTCCGGCGCGAGCCCCGGCTTCCTCCTCTCGTTCGGCGGCGCGCTGGCGGGCGTGCTCTGGTCGTACGACGGCTGGATCAACATCGCGGCCCTGGGCGGCGAGGTGAAGAACCCGAAGCGCGACATCCCTGGCGGGCTCGTGCTCGGCGTCCTCATCGTGATCGGGCTCTACCTCGCCACGAACCTCGTCTACCTGATGGCCCTTCCCGTGAGCGCGCTCGGCGCCACACCGCGCGCGGCCGAGAGCGTGGTTCACGCGCTCTTCGGCTCCGGAGCGGCACGGTGGATCACCGCCGCGGTGCTCGTCTCCGTGCTCGGCAGCCTGTCGGCGAACATCATTCCCGGGCCGCGCATCTCGTATGCGACGGCGAAGGACGGCCTTCTTCCCCGCCCGTTCGCGAGGCTTCATCCCGAGCACGAGACACCCGCGTTCGGGCTCATGTTCCAGGGGCTCCTCGGGGCCGCCATGGTCCTCACCGGCTCGTTCGATCAGCTGGTGGAGATGATCGCGTTCGCGGGCACACTCTTCTACGCGCTCGGCGGAGCCTCCATCTTCGTGTATCGGAAGCGGAATCCGGAGGCCCCCTACCTCTGCCCCGGCTACCCGTACGTCCCGATCGTCTACGTCGCGGCATCCGTGCTCTTCGCCCTCGCGATCCTCGTCGATGCGCCGGTGGCGGCGGCGAAGGGAACGGCGATCCTCGCTCTCGGTGCGGTCGTCTACCTCCTGAAATCGCGCGGACGCGCTCAGGCCACTGGACCGTGAGCGTGTCGCCCGTCGCGTGGCACGCTTCTTGAGTTACCGGCTCAGGACGTGAATCGATGAACAAGCCTGCATTCCGCACAGCGCTTTCCATGGCGCTTCTGATGCTCGTGACCACCGGCGCCCTCGAGGCCCGAACTCCGGCGCCCAAACGCAAGCAGACGCGCAAGGCGCAGCCTGCAAAGAAACTTCAGTCGATGGATGCGAAAGCGGCAAACCGTGCCGAGCGCCTGCCGGTGATCCGCAAGGGGATGCGCGGCACGGCGGTGCTGCGCGCCGCGGTCCTGCTGGATCGCGCGCACTTCGGGCTCGGCGAGATCGACGCCGCGCACGGCCTCAACAGCGTGAAGGCGGCTTCGGCGTTTCAGGCGTCACGCGGCCTGCGGGTGACGGGCACGATCGACGCCGCGACGTGGAAGGCGCTCAACGCCGACACGCAGCCGATCACCGTCTCGTACACGATCACGGATGCGGACGTGGCCGGCCCGTTCGTGAAAGTGCCGGTCGACCCCGAGGAGAAGGCCAAGCTGCCGAGCCTCGGTTATGAAACGGCCCTCGAAGCGATGGCCGAACGCGTCCACGCGAGCGCTGCTCTCCTTCAGCAGCTCAATCGCGGCAAGTCGTTCGACCGCGCGGGCGAGACCGTCTGGATCCTCAACACCGAACGCCCCAAGCTCGCCAAGTGCGCGAGCATCGTCGTGAGCCAGAGCGACCTTTCCGTCTCCGCGCTCGCCGCCGACGGCGCGGTGATGGCGCGCTATCCCGCCTCCACGGGCTCCGAGCACGACCCGCTTCCCATGGGCGAATGGAAGATCCAGGGCGTGGCGCGCCACCCCGTCTTCCACTACGATCCGAATCTCTTCTGGGACTCCGAGGCCGACGCCAAGAAGCTCACTCTCCCGGCCGGCCCCAACAATCCGGTCGGCGTCGTCTGGATCGATCTCTCCAAGCCTCACTACGGCATCCACGGCTCCCCCGAGCCCGCGGCCATCGGCCGCACGCAGTCGCACGGCTGCATCCGGCTGACGAACTGGGACGCCACGGAGCTGAGCGCGATGGTCGGTCCCGGCACCCCCGCCCTGCTGAAAGACTGAGCCGCGGTGCGCGGCTCGCGGGTCTTGCTCGCCCTCACCGCCTTGGCCGTGCTCGGCCTCTCGGGCTGGACGCTGCGGGCGGGAACGGGTCGAGCGACGGCGGAGAAAGCTTCGGGCAAACCGGCCGCTGCCACGGGAGCGGCCGCGGCTGGCGAACTCCTGAAGAAGATGACGGGCGTCTCCACCAAGCTGCGCTCCCTCATCGTCACCCCCGAGCAGGCGGAATCGCTGCGCGAAGCGGGCGTCGAGCTCACCGAGCCGGGGATCTATCCATTTCTCGTGTCTCCGTCGAGCCCGAAGTCCGCCGGAAGCGGGCTGAGCATCGTGGTGCTGACCCCTTTCACCAAGAAGATCGCAGGCAAGATCGAGGGTTACGTGATGGGCTCCTGGCCGGAGGAGCAGTCCTCGGGGAAGAAGAGCCCGTACACGGCACCCACCGGCTTCATCAAGGTGACCTCGTCCACCGCCAAGCGAAACGCCTCCGAGCATTTCGACTTCGGTGATTTCCTGACCAAGGACCAGGCGAAGGTCTGGCCGAAATATCTCGTGCTCGATCCACGGCTGCTCGACA
>JBDSFL010000034.1:0-3020 GCA_039919545.1 Thermoanaerobaculia bacterium
CCTCGGTGAAGGCCGTCGTCGTTCGCGAGATGCGGGCCCCCAAGCTCCTCGTCTACAAGAAGAAGCGCCGGAAGGGTTACCAGAAGTTCCATGGCCATCGCCAGAATCTGGTCGAGATCCGGATCGATTCCATCCAGGCTTGATCCGGCCGCTCGCCTCACGGGGCGGGCTTCATCGCGGACCGCGGCTTCAACAATAGCTTCGAGAACAAGAGAGAGAATTCACCATGGCTCATAAAAAGGGACAGGGCTCTTCGCGCAACGGGCGCGATTCCAACAGCCAGCGCCTCGGCGTCAAGCGTTTCGGCGGCGAGACCGTCACCGGCGGCTCCATCCTCGTCCGGCAGCGCGGAACGCCGCTCAAGCCGGGCCTGAACGTGGGCCGCGCCAAAGACGACTCGCTCTTCGCGAAAGTCTCCGGCGTCGTGAACTTTCACGACAAGGGCCGGATGGGCCGCTTCATCAGCATCACGCCCAGCGTGGTCGACGCGGTCGCCGCAGAAAAAAGCAGCTAGCACTCCGGGCTCACCGCCTCCCTCGGGGGCGGCAACGGGCAGGCCGGCGTTCGGAGCCTGAGTACGGCCCGGAGAGAATCGTCTCTCCCGGCCCCTTGATCCGAAACGCCGCTCTCTCCGAGCCGGTTTCAACCACTCATGTTCATCGACGAAGCCCTCATCCACGTGGCCGCCGGAGACGGCGGTAACGGCTGTGTCGCCTTCCGGCGCGAGAAGTTCGTCGCGCACGGCGGCCCTTCGGGCGGCGACGGCGGCGACGGCGGCTCGGTGAGGCTGATCGCCGACACCGGGATGAACACGCTCTTCCCGTTCCGCTTCAACAAGCGCTTCATCGCCAAGCGCGGCCAGCACGGCATGGGCTCGAACTGCCGCGGGCGAAACGGCGAAGACGTCGAGTTCACCGTGCCCGTCGGCACTCAGGTGAAGGATCACTCGACGGGCGAGATCCTCTGCGATCTCACCGAGCACGGGCAGTCGTTCGTCATCGTGCACGGCGGCAAGGGAGGGAAGGGCAACTCCAACTTCGCCACCTCCACCAACCGCGCCCCGCGCCGGGCTGATCCGGGGACGTCGGGCGAGCAGCGCGACCTGGATCTGGTTCTCAAGCTCCTCGCGGACGTGGCCCTCGTCGGCCTGCCCAACGCGGGGAAGTCGACCCTCATCGCGGCGATCTCGGCCGCGCGTCCCAAGATCGCCGACTATCCGTTCACCACGCTCGTGCCGAATCTCGGCGTCGTGTCCTGGGGGAAGTACGGCACCTTCGTCGTGGCCGATGTTCCTGGTCTGATCGCCGGTGCGCACGAGGGGCACGGCCTCGGCATTCGCTTCCTCAAGCACGTCGAGCGCTCGCGGCTGATCTGTCATCTGGTCGATGCTTCCGCGATCGATCCCGAGAACACGGCCGCGGATGCCGAGAACGTGGTCTCGATCATCGAGACCGAGCTCGCGTCGTTCGATCCGGCTCTGGCCGCGCGCGAGCGGATCCTGCTCGCGACCAAGAGCGAGATCGCGAGCCCGGAGCAGCTCGAGGCCTTGAAAGCCGCCGCGCTGCGGCGCCAGCAGGTGTTCTTTGCGATCTCTGCGGCCGCTCACGACGGGCTGGAGCCGCTGGTGAAGCACCTCGGCAATCGACTGGCCGATCTCGCCGCCGGAGCGGCGAGCGCAGCGGAGCTGAAGTCTCCGAGGCCCGAGCCCGCGCCCGTCGAGTTCCCTGTCACGAGAGACGGCTCCGTCAGCTGATGCTCGAGCCGGAGGTTTCCCGGCTCGGCGTGTACGGGGGATCCTTCGATCCGATCCATTGCGGCCACCTGGAGCCCGTGGAATCGGTGAGGAGGACGCTCGGCCTCGATCGCGTCCTCTTCGTTCCCGCCTTCGCTCCTCCTCACAAGCCTTCAGGGCCCTCGGCCTCCTCGCACCACCGCTTCGCCATGGCGGCGCTCGCGCTCGAGCCCTATGAGCACTTCGTCCTCTCGGACTTCGAGGTCGCGCGCGGAGGAACCACGTACACCGTCGAGACCCTGCGTCACCTGCGGGCGCGGCTTCCGCGCACGGAGATCGTGCTGATGCTCGGCTCCGATACTCTCGCCACTTTCGACACGTGGCGCTCGTGGCGCGAGATCGTGGACGGCTACCGCCTGGCCATCATTTATCGCGAGCCATTCGATCGGGCGCACCTCCAGCAGTCGCTTTCGCCCGAGCTGGCTGCCCGGCTCGCCCCCGAGGAGGCGAACCTTGACGAGGCTCCGGAAGGCGCGACCATCTTCTGGGGCGGAAACGCACCGGTTACAATCTCCTCCACGTGGATAAGAAAAACACTCCCAGCGGGAAACCTCAGCGGCAAAGTTCCCCTACCGGTCGAAAGCTACCTGCGAAAGCAAAATCTGTATCGTCAGGACTGAAGGGCGGAAAGAGCGCCAGGGGCACGACGAGAGTGGTGCACCCGGTCTCTCCCGTCGGCGCCATCGATGACCTGATCGAGGGTACGGTCGCGGGCGCAGCCGGCAAGAAATCGGCAAAGACGCCCGCACCGAAGAACACCGAGATGGGCCGCTCGGAATCGGCGACGGCCGAGCGCATTCGCCAGCGCGAGGCGGCCAACGCCGAGGTGGACGAGCGGCTCATGGTCCAGCTGAAGAAAGGCGTCGAGGCGCTGCTGGACAAGAAAGCCGAGAAGCTCGTCGTGCTGAAGCTCTTGGGGCTCACGACGATCTCCGACTACTTCGTCCTGGCCACCGCCACGAACGACCGTCAGGCTCAGGCCCTCGCGGATGCGGTGCAGGACGCGCTGCGGAAAGAGGGGCGGCGCCCTCTGTCGGTCGAGGGCTATCAGTCGGCCGCGTGGATCCTCGTGGACTACGGCGACGTCGTTTTCCACGTGTTCCATGACGAGTCGCGGCGCTTCTACGGGCTCGAGCGGCTCTGGGGCGACGCCCCGGACGCCACGTCCGAATTCGCCGGGTAGGTCGTACGGGCCCGTCCGTCAGGCCCCTTTTTCCGACGCGCCACC
>JBDSFL010000048.1:0-4877 GCA_039919545.1 Thermoanaerobaculia bacterium
GTGGACTGCTCTACCTTCGTTTCAGTGCCGTCCTCATCGCTATTCGGCGTGCTGACGCGTTGTCCCACGCGGATATCTCTGGCGGCAACCCGACCTCTGGGTGTCAGGACGAGCGTTTCTTCGGCGACACATAGCAGGCTGTCATCCCCGTCCCCTTCTCCTGACTCTCCTTCGCCCTTCTTGGGAAACAGCAACGTGAGCGGTGTCTGGTCGATGACCGCTCCCACGACCGAGCGGATCTCTCCCTGCCCCTCCCCAACACGTTCTTCATACGAGGTCGCGGCATCCAGCAGCGCACGGACGGGCCACACGCCGGGGATGAAGTCCACCGCGATGCTTGCACCCGTTTCAAGGACATCTCCAAATAGCTGCGATGCGCTGACCTTCGCCGGCCTCGGAGCGCTCGGAGCCACGTACGTCGACCCCTCGGGCGCCACGTACTGCGCTGCCGCCGTCGTCTCCTGCCCTCTTATGAATCCGCCGTGCGCGTACTCGGAGAGGCTCGCGCCGTCGGAGCGCTCGGCGAGGTACTCGCCGGATCGCGGGTCGTACCAGGCAAATCCGGCGTATTGAAGTCCCGACACCGGGTCCGTCCAGCTCCCGCCATGGAGGAGGTTCATACCGCCAGGGATGCGGCTATCGACCGTCTCGCTGGCCGCCTTGATCGTGTCGTAAGTGAATTCGAAAGAGCGATCGTAGAGAGGTGCTGTCAGTCCGTCACCGGGGACATCGATCTTGACCTCGAAGGGACCCGGACCGTCGGGTGACGCGAAGCTTCGCGCCAAGTCATCCTTGAGAGTCGCCGCGAGGCGCAGCCGGTAGTGCTTGCCCTTGGGCCAGCCGTTGGGAGGAAGAACTGAGAGCCTGGTCGCGTCCTCATCCTGTTCGGCGATGGCAAAGACGCCCGCTGGAACCGGATCGCACGAGGTGAAGTCGCCGTTACAGGTCTCGATCGTGACGCCGTCGGTCAGGGTGGCCGGATCGAAGCTGATGCTCGTGATGAACGTGACACCGCCACCGATCGTCTGCTGCGGAATTGGTGGAAGCTGATTCGTGGCGTTTAGGTGCGTGAGGGCGGAATCGAATGTCGCGCGCAGGAGCTCGGGGCCGAGCTCGACATGGGCCTCGCCCAGCGGTGTGTAGAGGTAGCGCACGGGAACGGGTGGTCCGCGCGGGTTGGCGGGCGCCTGCTCGTCGATGAGACCAAGAACGGTGGACTGCTCGTCGCGGATGAAGGCATAGTTCTTCGTGGTCTTTGTGGAGGTACCGGAGCCGTAGTTTTCGACCCGCATCTGCACGGGGTCGTCCTGCCCGGTCGGGCCCGGAACGTAGGTCTTCCTCCAGACGACGGCGCCGTTCTGATCCTTTCCCACCTCCGCCAGGCGCAACGCGCCTTCCCACAGATACTCGCGATTCTGGATGAAGGGTCGCGCAGCTTCGTCAGTCGTCCCCTCGGGGAGCGCGCCCACGTGCTTCCGCGAGATGAGGCGTCCGAGGGCGTCGTACTCGAGCAGGAGCTTGTGGTCTGGGTAGAGTGGCGTGATCGCCGGCTGGCCCGCGCGTATGGCAGGCCATGTCTTCTTCACCTGGACGGAAGAGAGCTCTCCTCTCCAGCTCCAGCTGTAGAGGAAGCGTTCGTCTTCGATCCGGTTCCCCATGACGTCATGGGGATAACGCGCGCCGTCACGCGTGAAGATCCGCCCATCGACATCGGCCTTGAAATCAGAGCCCTTGGCTTTCTTCTCCTCGGTGATGCTCAGGAGCTCGTCGCGCGAGCCGTAGCCATAGACGAAGTTCTCGAGCGAGCCGGCATCTCCGCGCTTGAGCCTCAGGGCGTTGTCGGGCATGTAGCCCCAGCCCTGATTCGAGAACACGCCTCCGTTCGGGCTCGTGCCCGCGGCCGTCCGTGACTGCTTGTACCCATCGGGCTTCCGATAGCCAAACCCGAGCTTGCCCCAGCTGGCGGACGTGGAACCGAAGGAGATCTTGTCGAGGCGACCGGGGCTGGTGTACTCGCGGTTGACGTAGAGGGGTCCGCCCGCCTCCGTGCTGACCAGCCCGAGGCTCGCAAGACCGGTCCATCCGATCTTGACGAGCGGCGGCCCGACAGTACCGCTCTCTCCCAGCATGCTGCTGGTGGGGCGATCGAGGTCGTCGAACGCCCGAACATACTTGGCCAGGCCGTCGCCGGCGAAACCGCCTAATGCAGAGATCTCCTTCGGGTTGTCCCAGGTGTCGAAGTTTCGGAGCAAGGTCGCGCCGATACCCAGGGTGGTCGTGCCCGGCCGCCCGCCGAGGTCATAGGTCGGCGTCTCGATATCGCCCTTAGCGATTCCGATTTTCTGAGCCTTGGCGATGCGCGAGGCCCCGTCGTACGTCCAGCCCATCGGGTAGGTCTTGACGCCCCCCGGTCCATTGGACGGCGTCATCGAAACGAGCCGATTGGCGGCGTCGACCTCGTTGACGATGGTGTGCCCGTAGCGGTTCTTCCACTTCTTCAGAACGTCGTCGGGTGCGTAGTCCTGGTACTGCTCGCTCGAGCCATCGGGGTAAGTCACGTCGAGGGGCCGGCCCGAGTGGGCGAGATCGTAGTGATATTGCGTGAGCCAGGCGCTTCCGGCGCCGTTGACGGTGCGATTGCGCAAGCGGCCATCGAGGTCATACCCGAGATTCAAGACGCCGCCGGAGGGGGCGGTCATGGAGACCAGCTTCCCCGCCCCGTCGTACGTATATTCAAACCGCGTCCCCACGCCAGACGTCTTCGATCGCACGTTTCCGTGCTGGTCGTAGGTGGTGGTGACGGATAAACCATCCGATCGCTGAGCCTCGATCACCCGGCCGAAAACGTCCCGCTTCCTGAAGAAAGTCTCGACGGACTTGTCGGATCCGCCTTCGGCAAACAAGACGCTGTCGGGCCAATGGGATCTTGCGCCGTAGCGGAACAGCTCCAGATTGCCGCCCGGCGTGTTGCGGGCCGTCACACGACTCTGCTCATCGAACACGAGAGAGAGCTCTTCGCGCGCGGTGGCTGGATCATCGCTCGGACCCACACGAACCTTCTGCAGCCGCCCGTTCGTGTCGTAGGTATTGACGGTGACTCGCAACAGATCCGGCTGGCCGGCCTCGGCCAAAAGATGCTCGGTCGTCTTTTCGACTTCGCCCCAGCTCGTGAGCTTGTAATCCGTTTTAGAGAGCAGGACGTCTTTATCGTCCTTCAGCTGCTCGCTTGTGACGTGTCCGGAGTCGTCGAATGTGCGCGTGATCTTCGAGCCAGTCGGCAGCTTCTCTTCGAAAAGCTCGCCGAAGCCATTGTGCTTCCCGCGCCAGACTCCGACGTCGCCGTCTGTCGTGAAGACGACCCGGTCGTCTTCGTCATACATCCGGCGCTTCTTGCCCGAGCCCGTGGACTCGGAGGCGATTCGGCCGGCGTTGTCATATTCGTAAGTCGTCACGACACCAGCCGGCGAGGTGACCGTCTTCAGGCGCCCAAACTCGTCGTAGCCGTAGGTCGTCTTGGCGTCCACGAGCGCACCGGTAGGGTCAGCGAGACTCGAATTCGTAACCGACTCCAGCTGCTCGCGGTCGTTGTACACGTGGGTGGTCGTCACCCGGCCGTCGCCACCCATGCCGTCAAGCCTCTCCTTCTCGATGGCGAGATGCCCAGCAGCATCGAAGCCCCGCTCGACGAACGACTCGACCGCCGCGTACTGCCCGCTCGAACCCCCGGCTGCAACGGACTTCGGACGGTCCCACTCGTCGTACACGGTGAGTGAGACCGCGCCGTAGGCGTCCTTCAATTGAAGGTTGCCGAGCTTGTCGTATATGTAGTCTTCGACGACCTCTCCGCCCTTCTTCAGCGACTTGGGGTAGCCCTTCCCCGGCCTGCCGCTGGCGTCGGCGTCGAATTCCATCGTGGTGACTGGTGCCGGGCTATTTGAGCCGGAATTCCCCTGCCATGAAGTCGCGCGTGCGTGCGCGTCGAAGTCGGATTTGCTCGAGACGTGTTCCGAGTCGTACCCGCTGGCCACGCCGGAACCATTCGCCGAGGGAACTGGAATCCTCGCGACGCGCCGCAGGGGATCTTCGACCGATGACAGGACGTTCGCTTCCGAGTATTCGAATTTCGTGGTCCGCAAGACGGTTGTCGGGGCTGAAGGAGTTCCGACGAACGCACGCTCTCTCTTCTCTGTTACGTTCGCGTTCGCGAGACGCTCGGGGCTCACTTGGTAGTCGAAGGAAGTCACCAGGCGGATCGTGTCGTCCAGCTTCTCGGTCTTCGATTCCAGACGGCCGTCGTCCTTGTAGGTGAAGGCCGTTGCGATGGTCTTGTCCGATGGGTCTCCGTCATATTTCGGGGTCTCGGCGCCGCTCTCCAGCGTCGGAGCCTTGAACGAGACAACGTGGTCACGACCGTCTGGTAATCCCTCTTCCCCCTTCAGCTTGTGCGTGACCTCATGACCCCACGGTGCTTTGACACTGACGCTTGTGGCCGGGCCGGCGGTCGGCTCTTGTCCCGAGAGCACCTGTTGCTCGACGGTCCAGACAATGTCCGGGCTGCCAGGAAGGGTCAGCTTCGTCACTCGGCCCGTAGCCGATTCGTACGAAAGCGCGACGCGATCCTTCCCCGTATCACTGACGCCGGGAAGCTTCAGCCCCTTGAGACGAAGCTTGCTGAACTCGAGCCCATGATGAGGAGAGGTGGTCTTCAGTTCCGAGGCTGTGCCGTAGGAGTAGCTGAAAGTCGGCTTCTCATGGCTGAATTCCGCGCCCAGGTTGCTCGTGACACTTGGCCTCGTCACTCTCAGGAGAGTTCGGTCGCCGCGCGTGTCCTTGTCCTTGCGCCAGAAATACTCCGTGTCCCGATCACCGAAGTCTCG
>JBDSFL010000075.1:0-2771 GCA_039919545.1 Thermoanaerobaculia bacterium
CCCCGGCAAGAGGGTAGGTCGGCACTACATTCACTTTCCCGAGATGCCCCGAGCGGGCTCAGTCACTTGCGCGACAAACGAGGCCGATTCCCATCCAAAATCGTTCTGAACTGCGGAAGTCGGGCTAGGTGAATAGAGAACCACCAGATCGGGCCGCACGTGGCGGCCGTCGCGCAGCCAGCGGGCGCCGGGTCCGCGCGGATCCGCGTCGATGAAGGTGACCGGCATCGCGGCGGAGAGATACGCCGCCAGGTTCACGCCCAGGGTGGTCTTTCCCACGCCTTGCCGCGCGCTGTAGAGCGAGACGACGCGCGATCGGTGCGTGTCACCGCGCGGCATCTCCACCTGCGGGAGGCGCGAGGACGTCCATTTGGGGCCGCTCCGGCGAGCGGCCGATGTCGTTTGCATTGCCCTGACCCCATTCGCAACCTCGTCTCCCGCTCGCGGAGTTCCGCCGGAAAGGAGATTCAGCCGCGACTTCCTCCCGGGCCGGAGCCCGAGTCACCGATGCGGAGGCGTGGGCGGTGCCCACGCTGCGTCACGTCGGGAGGAACGCCTGAATCATTCCCGCTTGGGCAGCGAGATGCGGGCGCCCGCTCGAGCCGCGGGAGGAGGTGCGAGAAAGGCCGTCGACTCGCCGAGAAGCGGACCCGGCAGGAGAGAAGGGGAAGGAAGGACGAAGGCGCCGGATTTATCGAGCGCCTGCTCGAACACCGAGGCCGAGATCCGCTCGTGGGCAGGCTGCAGACCGCCGCCCGGCAGCGTCGTTGGTAGCCGACCCTCGACCGCGTCCCGCGTGCGCAGCTCGCCGCCGATCTCGACGACCTCCTCCAGATGAGGAGCCTGGTCCTGCTCGATGACGAACTCGGGACTCACGAAGAGCAGGACTTCTTCGTCGTCGACCTCGGCGCGCAGCCCGAGCCGCGCCTGGCGTGTGGGAAGGTTCGGCACCCGCCACGCGACGCCGCGCGCGGTGGATTCGATCTCCCGCGTCACACGGACCGGGAATGTCTTACCCGCATCCAGCGACAGAACGAGCTCCATCTCCTCGGAGTCGAGGTCGCCGGGAAGAGTCCACTCCACGTGGACCGACGTGTTGCCGCGCACGGCCGCCTGGGAGCGCGGCGACTCGAAGCCCGGAGCACGCGTACCGGCGGCCGCAGGCAAGGCGAGGCCCGTGAGAAGGAAAAGCAGCCCCGCGCGGACGTCGAGCCTGGACATGCGTGAAATCGTATCAGGGTTCAGTCAGTACCGCCCACGCGCCCTCTCCTTGGCGGGGAGCACTTCGAGGCACGTGGTCCACCATCCGGTGCGGATCGTCTCGATGAATTCTCCCGGGAGGCTCTCGTCCTGCATCTCGCGGGCGAGCCGCTCGTGGTCGTAGACGACCGGGACGAACTCGGTGACGAGGCCGCGCTCGCGATCGGCGGACAGCACCGCGAACCAGACGTTCGTCTCCCCGTCGTTCGCGGGGCGGCCGAGCGCTCCCACGTTCACGATGCCTCGGCCCGGCGAGAGCCAGCGCTCCCACGGCAGGCCCGTGTGCGTGCAGACGATGACGTCTGCGTCGACATCGGCGAGCAGCTTGTGAAGGAACGCCCGCGACGTCGTCGACTGCCACAGGAACTCGTTGATCTTGCGCGGCGAGCCGTGCGAGAGCAGCACGCGGCGGCCTCCGATGCGCAGCCGCGCGCTGAGCGGGAGCGCGCCCATCCACGCGGCGTGCTCGGCCGACGTCTTCTGTCGCGTGTAGTCGTACGAGATCTGCGCGAAGTCGTTGTCACGCGGGTCGGTGTAGCCGCAATGACAATCGTCCGCGCCGCTCGAGAGCGACTCCTCGTAGTTCCCCTGGATGGCGGGGATCCGCGCCTCGCGCAGGATCTCGACGGTGCGGTCGGGATGCGGGCCGAACGCGCCGAAGTCTCCGAGCGCCCAGGTCTGATCCACGCAGCGGCCGCGGGCCAGCGTCAGCGCCTCGGCGAGAGCCAGATGGTTCGAGTAGATGCCGCCGAGAAAGGCGACCTTGCGCAAGTTTCCGAGATCCAAAGCCGGCGTCTCCATCAGGTACGGCAGGAGAAGCCCGTCTCGTGGCAGGTGAAGCACGCCTCGTGGCGGAGCTCGAAGGGGCGTAGCGTGTCGGCCAGCGTCGCGCCCATCCGGGCTTCGTCGAAATCGATGAGGATCGGGCAGACGTAGACACCCTTGGACGTGACCATGCGGCACGACGTGCACTGCAGATGCCCGACCTCTTGAGGCGCGAGGTCGACCCCCTTCAACGACTCCCACGATTCGTACGCGCGCACGCGCTGCTCCTCGGCGCCGATGCGGAGCAGGGGCATCACTTTCAGGCGCGGCCTCGGCAGCCCGATCTCGCCGAGAAAATCGAGGAATCGGCGGCGCCCCTCGCGCGTGCCGGCGCCCTCGCACGCCTCGGTCACGGTGATGACCGGGCTCAGCCCGACGCCGGCCAGCGCCCGCACCCCGTTGAGGATGCGCTCGAACGTCCCCTCGCCCCGGATCGGGTCGTTCGTGGCGGCGTCGTAGCCGTCGATCGAGATCCGCAGATCGAGGCTGTATTCCGACGCGTCGGAAAGCTCCTTCAGGCGCCGGGCCGTTTCATTGCGAATGAGAACGCCGTTCGTGAGCACCGAGACCGGGCCCGAGGCCAGAAGCGCCTCGAGGATCGGCAGGATCTCGTGATTCATGAACGGCTCGCCGCCGGTCACGTAGTACTCCTTCACCCCGAGCGCCTCGGCCTCGGCGATGCGCGC
>JBDSFL010000083.1:0-6411 GCA_039919545.1 Thermoanaerobaculia bacterium
ATGTTGTGGAAAGGCTTTCAGCGCCCCAACCGGCTCGAAGTCGACGAAGAGAAGGGTAACTACGGCCGCTTCACGGCTCAGCCGCTCGAGCGCGGCTGGGGCACGACGATCGGCAACGCGCTCCGGCGCGTCCTGCTCTCGTCCATCGAGGGAGCCGCGATCACCGCGGTGAAGATCGAAGGCGTCGAGCACGAGTTCACCGCCGTCCCGGGCGTCGTCGAAGACGTCACGGACATCATCCTGAACCTCAAGGGCCTCGCGATTCGTCTGCACGAAGACGGCCCGCGCAGCCTCATGCTCGACATCAAGAGCAAGGGCATCGTCACCGCCGACTCGTTCGAGGACGACGCGCAGCTCGAGATCCTGAATCCCGACGCGCCCGTCGCCACCCTCGCCGAGGGCGGCCGCCTGCGCCTCGAGGCGACCGTCAACAAGGGGCGCGGCTACGTGCCCGCCGACCGGAACTTCGACGCCGAAGCTCCCATCGGCACCATTCCGATCGACTCCGCTCACTCGCCCGTGCGCCGCGAGAACTATCACGTGGAAGCGGCCCGCGTGGGCCAGGCGACCGACTACGACAAGCTGGTCATCGAAGTGTGGACGAACGGCACCATCACCCCGCGCGACGCGGTGGGTGTGGCCGCGGTGCTGCTCCGTGAGCACCTCGCCATCTTCGTGAACCTCGAGACCGACGAATCGGGCGCCTCCACCGGCTCCGACATGCCCCAGAGCGAGCTCGACGCCCTGCTCGACACGAACGTCGAGGAGCTGGAGCTGTCGGTGCGCAGCGCGAACTGCCTGAAGAACGCTGGAATCCGGAGCCTTCGCGAGCTCGTGCAGAAGTCCGAGAAGGACATGCTCGAGACGAAGAACTTCGGCCGGAAGAGCCTGAACGAGATCAAGGACATCCTTCGCGAGAAGGGCCTGGCGTTCGGGATGAAGATCGAGACGCCGACGGGCGCCGGCCGCTAAAGGAAAGACGATGCAGCACAATCGCGCGGGACGAAAGCTCGGAAGGACGACGGCTCATCGCAAGTCGCTCTTCCGTAATCAGCTCTCGTCCCTACTGACCCACGAACGAATCACGACGACGCTTCCGAAAGCCAAGGAGCTCCGTCCGCTCGCCGAGAAGATGATCACTCTCGGAAAGCGGGGCGGCCTCCATGCGCGCCGGCTGGCCGTCAAGACTCTCCCGGACAAGGACGCCGTGAAGCGCCTGTTCGACGAGATCGCCCCGCGCTTCAAGGAGCGCGTCGGCGGCTACACCCGCATCATGAAGCTCGGGCGCCGTCAGGGTGACGGAGCCGAGATGGCGATCCTGGAATTCGTCGACTTCGACTTCGCGCAGCGACGCGCCGAGAAGAAGGTCGCCGAGAAGGCCGCCGTCGAGAAGAAGGAAACGCTGCTCGACAAGGCCAAGCGCCTCGTCACCGGCAGCGGCGGCGAAGCCAAGGCCGAAGGCGCCGAGCCGGAAGCAGGCTCCGCGGACGAGAAGGGCGCGAAGGCCGCCAAGGCTCCGCGCGCTCCCCGCGCCGCCAAGCCGAAGACTCCGCATGGACCCGCGGGCGGCGGCGGTGGCGGCACAAAGGGCGGCGCCAAGGGTGGCACGCGCAGCTCGACTCCCCGCAAGACCGGCGGAGGATAGACACTCTCCGGCGGTGCCGGCAATCGATTCCATGAAGGGCCCCGGTGAAAACCGGGGCCTTTTGACTTGTGCCGCCCCGCACAGACCAGAGCTTCGTTTCAGGCAGGCCTCAGGCCCCTTCGAGCGCGTTCTCGATCTCGCTGATGAGCACCTTCGTCGAGAACGGCTTCGTGATGTACGACCGCGCGCCGAGGCGGAGTCCCAGCTCGCGATCCGCCGGCAGGCTGCGCGCCGTGAGCATCACGATGGGGAGATGCATCGTCGATGGGTTCTCCTTGAGGATGCGGCAGAGGTCGAACCCGGAGAGCCCTGGTGAGAGCGAGACATCGAGCAGGACGACGTCGGGGTTCTCCTCGCGCACGAGCCGGAGCGCTTCTTCGGCGCCCGTCGCTTCGAACGGAATCATTCCCGTCAGGCGCAGCTTGAACGAGAGGATCTTGAGGATGTAAGGCTCGTCGTCCACGACGAGCACCTTCCGTCCGACGAGCGCGCCTCCGAGACTGCTCATGTCATTCCCCGCGCCGATAGTCTATCCGTTGACGCCATTTCCCAAGAGCAGCACGACGGCCGCAGCCGTCTGCCTGGTGTGCGTGATCGTGACGTGCGCCGCCGCGACGCCAATTTTCGCGCCCCGAACGGACGCGCGGCCCAGGAGCGCGAGGTGTGGAGGGCCCCCCGGCACGCGCGTGACCGCGAGCTCGCGGAACGCGACCCCGCGCATACCGGTGCCGAGCGCCTTCATCGCGGCTTCTTTCGCCGCGAACAGTCCCGCGATGTGCTCGGCGAACGTGGGCGAGCTCTGCGGGCGCCGAACTTCTCCCGGCAGGAAGAGGCGCTCGAGAAATCGCGCACCGTGCCTCTCCAGCGCGCGGGCGATGCGATCCACCTCGCAGAGATCGATCCCGATGCCGACGACGACGCGCCCGTGGGGCAGCGCGTCCTCGATGGTGATCCGGACCCGGCTCTCCGAAGCGTTCGGTTCCATCAGGAATCCATGGCCCCCGGAATCGCCCGGAGCGCGGCGATCGCACCCGGGCCCGCCGACATCAGGCTGATCCCGGCGACTCCGGCCACCTTCCGCCGGCGTTCGAGCGGCCAGGACGCGAGGCGCCGCACGTCGATCCCGCCGAGCGCGTGAATCGGCAGCGGGGGCGCGTCGAGCGAATCCAGGACCTCGGGGCCCAGCTCGGGAAAGGTCGACGTCTTGCTCTTCGGCGGGTAGAGCGGACCCAGAACCGCGAAATCGGCCTCGGCATCTGCCGCGCGGAAAAGCTCCTCGATGGCGTGGCAGGAGACCCCGATCAGGAACGGCGCCGGAAAGTGTCTCCGAACCTGCGCGGCGTCGAGCCCGTCAGACGGAAGCTGGACACCAGCCGCCCCCGCCGCCACGGCGACATCCGGACGCCCGTTCACGAGGATCGCCGTCGAAGGCGGCAGCGCCGCGCGGACGCGTTTCACGAGATCCGCGAGACTTCGGTCGGAGAGCTGTTTCTCGCGCACCTGGAAGTAGTCGGGACGGCTCTCGCCGATCTCGCGAAGAAGCGTGGGCAGGCTTTCGTCCGACGCGCCCGCGAGATTCGAGATGAGATGGACCTTCACGGCTGACGCCCGATTTCGGCCGTGGCCGCGGCGGGCCGCTCGTCCGGGAGCGAGGGCGCCCGGCGCCACATCTCCAGCTCGCGGACCGCGAAGACGATGTGAATGAGGCCCAGCCCCGCGATGAAGCCCCGGAACGAGTGATCGAGCAGCAGGGGTTGCATCGTGATGGGGGAGCGCAGGGCGACCCGCTCGACCCAGAAGCGTCCCCATGGGCTCAGGAGCAGGAACGCGCCCGCCTCCAGGAAGTAGAAGATGAATCCGAGCTGGAGGATCCGACCGAGTCTCGTCAGGGACACGACCGGATTGTAGGGTGCTTCGGGGCTTCCGCGTCTCCCGAGAACCGCTTCGAAGAAAATTCAGAACCGGCGAGAACGCCCGTCCGCCTGGGGCTGTGCCTGAGCCTGAGCCGGCTGAGGCGCGGGGCGGGATTCGACTCGGGGCTGTGAACTTGGCTGCGACTGGACAGACGACTGATATGCACGCGGCGAGGGCGCGTTCGAGCGCGAGGCCTCGTACGAGGACGAGGAGGGCGCCTGATACGCGCGCGGCGAAGGCGCGCTGAACCGGGAGGGTTCGTAGGAACGGACCGGCGATTGATATTCGCGGGCCGATGGCGTGCTGGATCGAACCGAATCGTAGGGACGCGAAGGGATCGGCCGATAGATGCGCTCGGCGGAAGCCTGCGAATCGTTGCGCTCAGCGCGAGCCTGGTAACTCGGCCCCACGCGGCCGGCGGACGAGCGGGTTCTCCACGACGGTTCGTTTCCGGAGTCGAAGCTCCGCGAGAAAGACGACGAGCGCCGGCTCGGCTGATCGGCCGGCGGCTGGGAGCGCGGCTGGGGCGCGGGTTCCGAGCGCTGCTGGGGCGCTGGCTCGGAACGGGGGGCCGGCGACTCGTGTCGCGGAGACTCTCGCGGAGACTCAGAGCGCGGGCTCGGAGGAGCAGCCTCCCGGCGTGGTTCGGAGCGCGGCTCGGGACGCGACTCGCTTCGCGGCGCCGGGGCTTCGCGGCGGGAGGAGTCTTCGCGAGCCTCGCGGGGACGCGGGGTCTCCGCGCGCGGCGAATCGGCGCGCGGAGAGCGCCAGCCACCATCCTCACGGCGAGGTGCCGTGCGCTCTTCGCGCGGAGCCTCGGCGGCCCTCGGCGAGCTCGAGGATCCGCGCGAACGCCAGCCCTCGTCCGCTCGAGGCGACGGACGGGCGGAGTCTTGCGGGCGCGGCGAGGACGAGCCGTCGCGCCGCGCAGGAGATTCCATTCCGGGTGCGCTCTCCACGCGCCGGGGCGCATCGCGCCAGGAGCTGCGCGGCGTGACGGGTTCGATACGGCTCACGGCGCCGCCCGGCGAACCGGAGTCTGGCGAACCGGAACCCGATGCCGAGCGCCGGCGGTCCGGGTCGCCTCGTACGGGAGTCGTACCGCCGGAATTGGAGATGTCGATGCGCCGACCCGAGAGGACCTGTTCGGGTGCGAGCGGCCGGTATCCCGGATCACGACCCACCTGCACGACGGAACGCCGGAGCTCCGCCCGACCCGCGGGAGTCAGGTTCTCACTCCGGCGCAGAATCGACGTGAGACCGGAGTTCACCGGAAGCGCCGAACGGGCACCGGTGCCGAGACCCTCGGAGACGGGTACACGCCGCACCGCTTCCTGGATGGCGAGCCGGCCCTGAGAGGCGCGTTCGAACCGCAGCGGTGCGGTCGCGATGACGCCGATCTCACCGGGGCGGAACGTGACACGGTCGCCGCGGATCACGTCTCGTGGCGAGAAGCGGCTTCCGACGGTGGGAATCTGCGCGTAGTTCCAGCCGCCCTGGTTCACCTGGGTCACATCCACGGCCCCGCGGAGGTGCGGGTACGAGAGGCCGCGTCCATCGCCGAACCAGGAGCGCGTGGAACGGTAGTAGTTGTCGTAATAGCCGTAGTACCCCACCGGACACCATCCGAGATGGCTCGACGTGTAGTTCCAGTAGACCCAGGCCGGCGAATACTGCGCGCCCGGCATCCAGCACCAGCCGAAATCGCTCGCGAAAGACCAGGTGCCGTAGTGATAAGGAAGCCAGCCCCATGGCTCGTAAGACACCCACGTGAGCCCGCAGGGAGAGCTGCGCCAGTATCCGAGCGAGTAGGGGCGCCAGTCGCTGCCCACGCGTGGGCGCCAGCAGTACCGGTCCAGGCTGGCGACAAACGTCCAGCTGCCGTTGTCGTCCATGCCGGAGGTCTCGTAGTCGTAGTCGTAGTCCGCGGCGCCGGCCTCGGCCACGTACCTCGCGCCACGCTCCTCACGGTCCCGCCGCGGGTGCACGCGGCGTTCCTCCACGAAGCGGGTGAAACGATCGTTCGGCAGCTCGGCTGTCTCGACCTCGATCGTGGCGCTGCCGCTCGCGACCGCGTACTCGCCCTCGTTCACGGTGGCCTGGCCGCCGCGCGCCAGCACCATGGCGCTGCCCGAAACGGCGTAGACCTCGGTGCCCTGCCGGCCCACATCGATGCGGAAGAGCCCCCGTTCGGAGAGCACCACGGTGGCGTCGTCGGTATCGATGCGGATCGCGCGATCCTCTTCGATGCGGCTGCGCACCTCGACCGAGAGCGACCCGGTCTGCAGGGCGATCAGGTCGCGGTCGTCGTCTGCTTCATGAGTCTGGGCGAGGCGATCGAAGCGGACCTCCGTGCGTGAGTCGAAGCGGACGACGTTGCCGTCCGCGAGGATCGCTTCTGCCCGGGAAGAGCGCCCCGTGGTCAGCTTGTCCCCTGGGCCGATCGGCATGTTGATGCGCGCCGTCGAGTCTTCTTCTGACTTCGACACGAGGGACACCTCGTTGCCCACGTAGGAAAGGTACGAATACCCTTCCCTCTGCGCAGAGAGGGGACGGGCCGAGAGCACGGCCGCGACGAGCGCGAGCAGCGTGAGAAACCAGCAGGCGAAAGGGCGAGGCCTTTGGTGAACCATTTGGGCGACACCTCTGCCTTGTTGATGCGACCGACGTGCCACGGAGAGTGTCTTCAGATGGTGACGCTTGACCCCGTGTGGCCTCGTAGGGGAAGCTTCCCTTCGTGGTGTTCGATTTTCTCAAGCGCAAACTTCAGGAATCCGGCCTGAAGCCGGCTCCCCGCGTCGTTCCAGGCTCCGAGGAAGACTACGCGGAACGGCGGAAGTGGGCCCAGAACG
>JBDSFL010000666.1:0-3005 GCA_039919545.1 Thermoanaerobaculia bacterium
AGGCGGCCGGCTCATTGAGCACGCCGGCGGAGAGTGGCGCAGGGGGAGGCTCCCGCGATCACGAACGAATACGTGGGGAGCATACGTGTTGTTGATGCCCATCCGTAGGGGCCGGGCAAACCTAGCGCTGCGTCCACAGGAATGCCGAATATCAATGCCCTCTTGCGAACCGGTCCTGGGTGACTAGAGTAGCATACACACCGCCACACCGGGCCCCGCATGCTTGTCACCCTCGACCCGCGCGACGAACGCCCGCGGTACCTCCAAATCGTTGATCAGGTCAGACGCGCCCTCCTAGAGGGGACGCTCCGCGCCGAGGACCCGCTTCCGTCGGTCCGCGACCTCGCCGGCCAGCTCGTGGTCAATCCGCGCACGGTCTCCCAGGCATACGGAGAGCTTGAGCGCGAAGGCCTGGTCTACGTCCGACGGGGGCAGGGCACCTTCGTTTCCTCCACCATCGCCCCCGACCGCCGCGCGCGGCGCGCGCTGGTGCGGGGGGTTGCTGAACGCGCGCTGGTCGAAGCGCGCCGAAATGGGCTTGGGGTCGAGGAGCTCGTCACGATGATCTGGGAAGTCGCGGCCGAGGATGTGGCGAAGAGCGCGCGCCTGGCGACGCCCGCGAGTCTGGAAGACGAGGAAGGAGTTGCTTGATCGACGGCGATGCTGGTCGCGGTGAGCACGCGGTAACGACCCACGGTCTGTCGAAGGGCTTCGGCCGCACCCCCGCGCTCGACCGCGTCGAGCTCCGCGTGCCCCAGGGCGCGGTTTACGTCCTTGTCGGCGCGAACGGCGCGGGCAAGAGCACACTCTTCAAGATCCTCATGAACCTCGAGCGGCCGGACGCCGGCAGTGCCGAGGTGTTCGGGCTCGACTCGGGGCGGTCAGGTCCCGAGGTGCGCGCGCAGATAGGGTACGTGCCAGAGCGTCAGGACGCGCCGTACCGTGCGATGACCGGCGCCCGTCTGCTCCAGCACGCGTCGACATTCTATCCCGAGTGGGATCACGCCTACGCTGAACATCTCGTTCGCGCGCTCGCGGTTCAGCCGCAGCGCCGCGTCGGCGGGCTGTCGAAGGGCGAGACGAGACGCCTCCAGCTCGTGCTCGCGCTGGCGTATCGTCCGCCGCTCCTCCTGCTCGACGAGCCGACCGACGGGCTCGATCCGGTCGTCCGTCGCCGAGCGCTGGCGCTGTTGGCGGAGCATCTCGCGGACACTCCGACGACCGTGCTCATTTCGACGCACCACATCACGGAGCTCGAGGGCCTCGCCGATCACGTCGGCGTCCTGCGCGACGGACGGCTCGTCACGCAGTTGCCGCGCGACGAATTGCAGCGGTCCGTGAAGAGCTATCAGCTCGAGTTGCCCGACATTTGGACTCCGCCGGCGGAGCTTTTGCCGAGTGGTCTGCGTCGCTCGACGGTGGGGCGCGTCGCGCAGTGCACGCTGGTCGGTGACGAGCGCGAGGTCATGCTACGTCTCTCCGCCACCGGCGCTGTCGTTCGACAAGTCACTCCGCTTTCTCTCGAGGACTCGGCGCTTGCCTTTCTTCCGGAGGATCCGTCGTGACTGAGAGACGCCGCCAGCCGCGTCTCCGCGACGTGCTCCTCGAGCACGTTCGCGTCACCTGGATCGCGCTGCGGACACCGGCGCTCGTGGGTGTGGCGCTCTTGGCAGTCGCCTCTCTCGTCGCGTTACCGACGATCGCACGTGGCGGGCCGCTCAGAATCAATGGATGGCCCACCTGGATGCCGGGGACCATGGGGGCGCTCCTTCCGATCGTGGTCTGGGGAAGGGACGAGCGCTTTGGCCCGGGATTCCTCTGGACGCTCCCGGTCAACCGCCATCGACAGGCCCTAATCAAAGTCGCCGCTGGCTGGATGTGGCTCATGGTGGGCGTCGTGGCGTTCCTTTCATGGCTCCTGATCATGACAGGAATTACGGGAGAGCACGTATTGCCGGAGGCGCTTCACATCATTGGGTCGCCGGCGGCGGCGATCGAGAAAGTGGACTCGGCGGCGCTTCAGACCGTCCCGTGGAACCCCGGTCCGCTGATGTGGGTCGTCCCGTTCGCCGGCGCGACCACGTGCTACTTACTCGGGTCGGCGCTAATGCTCGGAACGAAGCATCCGCTGCGCTGGGTGCTCGGGGTAGGATTGCTGGGCGTGCTGACGGCCATGGTCGGGGAGCCGGTCGGCACCCAGTTCGGCATGACTTGGCTCGTCGGCGCTCCCGGTCGATTGATCGAGCTGGTAGTCGGCAGTCGCTTCGGACTCGACGCGGTGCTGACCGCGAGAAATTTATCTCTCAGCGTCACCGCGACACTAACGACGGGGAGTCCGATGCGGGTCTGGTGGAGCGTCCCCGATCTAACCGACTGGGCGGTCGCCACCCTACTCTGGACGACTTCTGGCGCGCTCTCGCTTTGGGCGGCGGTATCGCGACACGGTGAACGACGGCGCGGCTGAAACGATTCGAGGACGCTGGCGTAGGGGTAGTGTAGCATATACACTGCAACACCGACGCTTCCGCCATCCTTCCTTGACATCCGATGCACCTCGCCATCCGCGGCGTCTCCAAGACCTACCCGAACGGCGTCCGCGCCCTCCGGGACGTGAACCTCGACATTCCCGCCGGGATGTACGGACTCCTTGGCGCGAACGGCGCCGGGAAGTCCACCCTCATGCGGACGATAGCCACCCTCCAGGAGCCGGACACCGGCTCAATCACGCTCGGTCCCCACGGCGACGCGCCTTCGGACATGATCGACGTGATCCGCGACAAGGACCGCGTGCGGCGGACGCTCGGCTACCTCCCGCAGGAGTTCGGCGTCTACCCGAGCGTGTCTGCCGAGCGGCTGCTCAACCACTTCGCCGTTCTCGAAGGATTCACGGATCGCGCCGAGCGTCGGCGCGTCGTCGAAGCACTGCTACGTCAGACGAATCTGTGGGACGTCCGCCGCGAGCGACTCGGCGGATACTCCGGCGGCATGCGCCAGCGTTTCGGGAT
>JBDSFL010000115.1:0-3491 GCA_039919545.1 Thermoanaerobaculia bacterium
CCCTCCTTCGTCCCGTTCACCTTCAGCAGGGCCTGGATGTACGGGCCCACGAGCCAGGGCCAGACCGTTCCCTGGTGGTAGGCGCCGTCCCGCTTTTCGGGTCCCCCTTCGTACCGGCCGACGTAGCGGGGATCGGAAGGGGCCAGCGTACGTAACCCGAAGGGCGTCAGCAGATGCCGTTCCACCGCCGCGAGGATCAGCTCGGCCTTCCGCCCCAGAACGAGCGGATGCCGGAGCGAGATGGCGAAGATCTGATTCGGGCGGATCGAGCCGTCGCGGAAGTCTCCGTCCACGACGTCGTAGAGGCAGTCGGCCTCCTCGTTCCAGAAGAGACTTTCGAAGGACTCGCGGGCACGCAGAGCCATCGCCGAGAGGCGCTCGGCGTTGGCGGCGTCCGACAAATCGCGCGCGAGCCCAGCGAGGAAGCAGACCGCGTTGTGCCAGAGAGCCTGGATCTCCACCGGCTTTCCGCGGCGGGGCGTCACCACCCAATCTCCGATGCGCGCGTCCATCCAGGTGAGCTGGACGCCTTCTTCGCCCGACGCCAGGAGCCCGTCTTCATCGAGCTTGATCCCGTAGCGCGTGCCCTGCTCGTGGGCCCTCACGATGCCGAGGAGCCGCGGGTAGAGCTCGCGCACGAACGCGTGGTCTCGCGTGGTCTGCCCGTACGAGCGCACCGCCTCGATGAACCAGAGGGTCGCGTCGACGGTGTTGTACTCCGGCCCCTCGCCGTGGTCCGGGAATCGGTTGGGGATCATCCCGCCGTCGAGCGCCGAGGCGAAGGTCGCCAGGACCTGTCGCGCGACATCGGAACGTCCCGACGAGAGCGTCAGGCCGGGGAGCGAGATCATCGTGTCGCGACCCCAGTCGCAGAACCAGGGATAGCCCGCGATCACGGTTCCTTCGCCGCACTTCGACGCTCCGCGCGCGACGAGGAACTGATCGGCTGCGCGGCGAAACGCGCGCAGCGCGGGGGGATCGCCGGCGGGCCCTTCGATGGCGCGCCGCCGCGCCAGCTCCGACTCCCTCAACGCCGGCTCGTCGGAGGCCGCGCGCGATCCCGTCGAGACGACGAGAACGGCTTCGGTCTTCGCCGACAGATCGAAGACGAGCTGCAGCGGATTGAAGAGGTCCTCGCGAAAATCGAAGCCCCGCTCGCGCTCGCGCTCGTACTCGAAGTCCCGGTACCAGTAGCCGGTTTCCTCGACGCTCGTGGCGTCATGCGCGATCGAGAGTCCGGGGAGCGCCGCGCCGGGCTTCAGCGTCACGGAGCCAGGCAGGATTCCCATCGCGCGACCCCAATCGCTTCGCTCGCGTCCGATCGCGTGATGGTCGCGATAGGCGAGGAGGGGACGGACCTCGAGCCGGACAGGGCGGCTCCCCGCCCCTTCCACGTCGTAGCGCAGGACGAGCGTGTCTTCCCCGTACACCAGGAAGAGAGTCTTCGTGAGCGTGACCCCGCCGGCCTCATAGACGAAGCGCGGAAACGGATCGATGGCGAAGCCCGTCAGGAAGCGATCCCCCTCGGGGCTGATCGTTCCGGGGTACTGGTTCATCGCCAGCTCGAAACGATCTTCCTCGATGACGAGCGTCTCCTCCACCTTCGAGAGGAGGACGGCGCGCCCCACGGGCGGCTGTGTCGCCGCGACGAGGAGCCCGTGATAGCGCCGCGTATTCGTCCCGGTCAGCGTCGAGGAGGCATAGCCTCCGAGCCCGTTCGTCTCGAGCCACTCCGCCGCCAGCGCATCCTCACGCCCTTTCCAGAAACCTAAGCCGGGTCGAAACATGCGTCCCCCTGCGTCCGCTCACACTCGCGAGCGAACGAACCGTCGGCCCGCTTCGTTCATCGAATCTCCTGCCTCGTGACCCGAGCCGTCATGATGAATTCCGTCTTGTTCCGCAGCAGCCGCACCGCACCGCTTCCGTCCCGTTTCCGCGCGGTTTCGATTATGCGTCGACCCGACGAAGCCCGTTCTCGAGCCGGCGCGCGGGTTGCCGAATTTTTCGCCGCTCGGGGACTCTGCGGTACAAGGAAAGGAGCCGCCCGCCCGCTTCGGGTGTACGCTTCGCCAAGCATGCCGCGTCTGGATTTCTACTCCAATTTCAAGCTCTTCGTGAAGATCCGCCTCACGGGGCATGGAATGCTGATCGGACGCGGGTCCGACTGCGACCTCCAGCTCACCGACGAGAAGATCTCCCGCCAGCACGCCCGGATCTCCGAATCGAACGGAACGTTCCGGATCGAGAACCTGAGCCCCAACGGGACGCGCGTGAATCATGCGATGGTGGAAACGCCGCAGACCCTGGCCGGAGGCGATCGCATCTACATCGAGGAGACGATCGTCGTCTATCAGGAAGACGACGCCCCGCCGGAGGAGATCGCGCAGAAGCCCACCCTGATCAACGTGTCTCCCGTCAAATAGGCTCCCGAGCTCGACCGCGGACGGCATGGCTTCTCCCTGATGGCCCGGACAAATCGCACCTCGCGCCGCGCCGTCTTCGGCGCTCTCGCCCTCGCCTTCCTCCCCGCATCCGGTTGCGGGCGCGCGCCGAGGCCGAACGTGGTCCTGATCTCGATCGACACGCTGCGCGCCGATCGCCTCGGCTGCTCCGGCTGGAAGGAGGCCGAGACCCCGGTCCTCGATGCGGTCGCCGCCGAGGGGACCCGCTTCTCTCGCGTCTACGCACCCGCGCCGCTCACCCTTCCCTCCCACACGACGATGCTCACGGGGCTCGATCCCCCGGCACATGGCCAGCGGGTCAACGGGATGGCGTCGGCCGAGCTGGGCGCCAAGACGCTGGCCGAGCGGCTCTCGGTGGCCGGCTGGGAGACGGGCGGCTTCGTCGCGGCCTTCGTCCTGAACCGCACGTTCGGGCTGGACCGCGGCTTCACGCATTTCGACGACGGCCCGCCCGAAGAGAGTGATCTCGAGGGACTCTTCCGCGGCGTCGCGCCGGGAAACGAACGGGTCGACCGCGCGCTCGAGTGGATCGGTCGCAAACGGGACAAGCCCTTCTTCCTCTTCCTTCATCTCTATGACGTGCACGAGCCGCACGTGCCGCCGCCGGGCTTCGAGAAGCGCTTTGCCGCGCGACCCTACGATGGCGAGGTGGCGTTCGTCGACGGACAGGTCGGGAGGGTGCTTCATCAGATCGAGGCTCGAGGCCTCGCGAAACAGACTCTCGTGGTCGTGACCTCGGACCACGGCGAGGGGCTCGGAGAGCATGGCGAGGAGACGCACGGCGTGCTGCTCTACGACGCCACCCTCCATGTGCCGCTCCTGGTGCGGTACCCGGGACATGTGCCTCTGGGAAAGGTGATCGATGAGGTGGCTGGGCTCGTCGACGTGACCCCCACGATCCTCGACCTCGTGGGCGTGAAGAGCGACACCTCGCTTCAGGGTCGTTCGCTCTTCGGAAAAGAGCCGTCCGGAGAGCGCGTCCTCTGGGCCGAGACGCTCTACCCCCAGCGCACGCTCGGCTGGGCGCCC
>JBDSFL010000214.1:0-7466 GCA_039919545.1 Thermoanaerobaculia bacterium
TCGACGAGGCTCTCGAGAAGGTCTGTCGCGAGCTCGCCTACAAGATCGTCCGCGATGGCGAAGGAGCCAGCCGTGTGCTCGCGATCGAGATCCGCGGAGCGCGCAACGAGCCGGACGCTCGAGCGGCCGCGCACGCCATCGGCACGTCGCCTCTGGTGAAGACGGCGCTCAGCGGCGGAGATCCGAACTGGGGACGGATCCTGGCCGCGGTGGGCCGCAGCGGAGCGAACGTGTCCACGAAGAAGGTGTCGCTCAGGGTCGGAAAGATGTTTCTCGTGAAGGACGGAGCGCCGCTGCCGTATCGGGAAAAGGACGCCGCGCGAGAGTTCTCGAAAGAGAAGGTGGAGCTCGTGGTGGACCTCGGTTCAGGAACAGCCTCCTCGTCGCTGATGACGTGCGACCTGGGGCACGACTACGTCTCCCTGAACACCGACTACCGGAGCTGAACCGATTCCTTCTTGACTTGCGTCCGATTTACGCTTACAGTGGGGAGTGGAAGCGGTCCCTTATTTAATAAGGAAGAAGCTCTATTTTGCCGAATAAACTTCATTCCCAGCAGACTTTGACCGAACGACAGAAGGAAATCGTGGACTTCATTCGGAGTTACCGCGATGACCGGGGCATCTCACCCACACAGCGCGAAATCTGCGAGCAGTTCGGCTATTCGTCGTTCGGCACCCTGCAGAAGCACATCCGCTTGCTGATGGAGAAGGGCATTCTCATTCGCGACTGGAACAAGCGCCGTTCGCTTCTTCTGGCCGAGCTGGAACAGACGTCTCGCGCCATCGAGGTCCCGCTCTTCGGCCGCATCGCGGCGGGCAGTCCCATCGAGGTTCTTCCCGGCGACGAAACCGTCTCGGTCCCCGAGTCGCTCACGCGCCGGGGTCAGAACTATGTGCTTCGCGTGAACGGCAGCTCGATGATCGACGACGGCATCCACGACGGAGATTTCGTCGTCGTGAACCAGCGCGAGAAAGCCGAGAACGGTGAGATGGTGGCGGCGCTCGTGCAGGGGGAAGCCACCCTCAAGCGCTTCTATCGCGAGTCGGACGGACGCATCCGGCTGCAGCCCTCGAACGAGAAGATGAAGCCGATCTTCGCGCGCGAGGAAGACGTTCGCGTTCAGGGCGTGGTCGTCGGCCTGATGCGCAAATACTGATCCGGGATGGCGACGCGGGTCCTCGGCTCCTGATGTGGCTCCGCGGAGTTTCGCTTCGAGGTCCCAGAGTTCGTCGCATCCTGCTGCCGAACGGGCTGACGGTCGCCTGCTGGGACGTCGGCCCCTTCTCGGCACCCGCCCAAGCCGTGCATCGTCGCGCTGCCGACGAGCCCCGCGCGAACGACGGCCCGCCCGCGCCCCCCCTCGTCCTCCTCCACGGTGTCGGGGGCGATCGACGTGAATGGCTCTTCTCCCTTTTCCTGCTCGCCAGACAGCGCCGCGTCCTGGCCTTCGATCTGCTCGCGCACGGCCTCTCGGACACACCGGATCGGATGGGCGTCGACTATCGGATCTCTCTCCTGACGAACGTCCTCGTCTCGGCGATCCCGTCGGTGCCGAACGTGCCCGAAGTCATCGATCTCCTCGGACACTCGCTCGGCGGCGCGGTCGCGCTCGACGCAGCGCTCCGCTTTCCCAGGCTCATTCGCCGGCTCGTGCTCGTCGATTCGGCGGGGCTGCTCGCCAACGATGCGTTGTCCCCTTTCTCGGTGTCCCTCGACTTCGCGCCGCGCAACTATCTCGAGGCCCGCCGGCTCTTGAAGTCCAGCGTGCACTCCCGTCTCCTCGGCAACGACCTCGTGGCGTGGGTGACGGCGATCTCGAAGCGCGCGCGCCGGAACCATCCGGAGCTGGTGAAGATTCTGGCCTCCGTGGCGGCGGGGCAGGACGCCGTCTCGTACGCGCGGCTCCGCACCATCCCGCAGGAATCGCTGGTGCTCTGGGGCGCCGAGGATCGGATCTTTCCGCTCGCCACGGGCCGCCGCCTGGCCGATGCAATTCCTCGGGCCCGGCTCGAGATCGTGCCCGATTCCGGCCACGTCCTGCCGGTGGAGCGCCCCTTCGCCTTCGCCCGGAGCGTCACGGCGTTTCTCGACGCGTGACCTGCGTCACTCAGGAGCACGGCTCGGAATCCCACTCCGTTATCCTTTCCCGCGATGCTGCTCCCCTTGCTCCTGGCCGCTTCACTCTCGCTCCTGACTGGAGTTTCGATGTCCGAGAAGAAACCCGCGGCGGCTCCGTCGCCGACGACGTTCACCGTCTCGATGCCGCGCCCCGAGACGCACCTCTATGAGATCTCCGTCTCGATCTCTCCGATGGGCCAGCCGGTCACGAGCTTCGAGCTGGTCCTGCCCGTCTGGACCCCGGGCTCCTACGCGGTGCGCGACTTCGCCCGCAACGTGAGGGATCTCGTGGTGTCCGATTCAAGAGGCCGAACGCTCGCGATCGAGAAGGTGGAGAAGAGCCGCTGGCGCGTGCGCACGGCACAGGGCCTCGATGCCGGACCCTTCACCGCACGCTACCGGGTATACGCCAACGAGCTGTCGGTGCGCACGTCGCACCTCGACGCCACGCACGGCTACGGAAACGGCGCCAGCCTCTTCCTGTACGTGGAAGGGCGCAAGAGCGAGCCGTACGGGCTGCGGTTCGACCTCCCCGCCGCGTGGAGAGTCTCGATCGCGCTCCCCGAGACGAAGGGCGTTTTCCGGGCGGTCGACTACGACGAGCTCGTCGATTCCCCTTTCGAGTGCGGCACGCACCGTACGTACGAGTTCACCGTGCGCGGCAAGCCGCACACGCTCGCCCTCTGGGGCAGCGGCAACGAGGACCCCGAACGGCTGGTGAAAGACCTCTCGCGCATCGTCGAGACGTCGGCTGCGATCTTCGGAGGGCTCCCGTACGAGCGCTATCTCTTCCTCGTGCACATCTCGGCGGGCGGTGGGGGCGGCCTCGAGCACCGCGCCTCGCAGTCCGACGGCGTGGCGCCCTGGCGTTTCAAGCCGGAAAAGTCATATCGCGACGTGCTCCTGCTCTTCTCGCACGAGTTCTTCCACTGCTGGAACGTGAAGCGTATCCATCCCGCCGTGCTCGGTCCCTTCGACTACACGCGCGAGGTCTACACGCGTGATCTGTGGGCGATGGAGGGCGTCACCTCCTATTACGAGGGGCTCATCCTCGTGCGCGCGGGGCTGATCCAGCCCAAGCACCTCTTCGAGGAGTGGGGGAAGGACCTCAAGGCCCATCGCGAGAATCCGGGCACCGAGGTGCAGAGCGCCGAAGCCTCCTCGTTCGATGCGTGGATCCGCTTCTACCACCCCGACGAGAACTCGCCCAACGTGTCGGAGAGCTACTACCGCCGCGGCACGCTCGTGGGGCTCGCGCTCGACGTGATGATCCGCCGCGAGACACGCGGCAAGCGCTCGCTCGACGACGTCCTCGTCTCGCTCTACCGCGAGTATGGCGCGCACGGCGTCGGCTATCCGGAAGGCGCCTACGAGCGCACGGTGGCCGAGGTGCTCGGGGATCGGGCGCCAGAAGGCAAGGTGTTCTTCGACCGGTACGTGCGCGGCGTGGAGACGCCTCCGTTCGAAACGCTGCTCCCCGCGATGGGCGTCTTGCTCACGGAAAAAGGGGAGAAAGACGAAGACGAGAAGGAAGCCGAGGAGCGCAACGGCAACGGGAACGGCGACGCCCACAAGGAGAAAGACAAGGACGCCGTCCCGGTGAAGTCCAAGTCGGACTTCGGCTGGAAGACGAAGAGCGACGGCGCGAAGCTGCTCGTGAGCGAGATCTACTCCGGACGCGCCGCGTATTCAGCGGGGATCAATTCCGGCGACGAGCTGGTGGCGCTGGACCACGTGCGGGCGGACGAGGATCAGCTCAAGCGCATCGAGCGTGACGTGCCTCCCGGAACGAAAGTCACCGTGTCGCTGTTCCGGCGCGCGCGGCTCATCGAGGTTCCCGTCGTGCTGGGTATCCGGCGCCAGTTCACGTACCAGCTGAAGGCGGACGAGAAGGCGTCGCCCGAAGCGCGCGCCCTGTATGCCGCATGGCTCGAGCAGCCGTTTCCCGACAAGCCCAAGGCGAAGAGTGAATCGGGCGCGCACGAGAGGGTCACAGGGGAAAAGCTCGAGTAGGCCGGGCCGTTCGACCGCCCGGGGAGTCAGTCAGTCGGCGAGGCAGATGCCGACGCGGTGCCCGAAACCCCGTCCCGTTGCCTGCCAGCCTCCCGCCGCTTCCGTGTAGCCGTCTGGGGGCGACGGGAGCGCGTCCCAGCCCAGAGGCGAGGAAAGCCCACGGTGGATCTCGTCGTAGAGCATGAAGCGCTCGGACCCGGCGACCGTCACCACGGTGGTGCGCACGCCCTCGCGCTCCCGCGCTTCCAGGCGCGCGCCCGCGCCGAAGGCTTTGTCCAGGACGCTTTGGGGCAGGAAGCGGGACCAGGGTGCCGTGTTCGTCGATCCTCCCGAACTGCCTGATCCTCCCTCCCCGTGGCGGGGACACGAAGCGGTGCCGCGTACGCCGCTTCCCCAGACCGAGTACGAGGACAGGGGCTCACCCCCGCAGTGGGCCGACCAGAGCGAGGGCCCTGGTGAGCTCGCCGCGACGAGGACACGGCCCCACGCGGCGTCATCGAGATAGGGCTCCTCTCGATTCTGATCTTGTGGCGGGGCGACGCTCATGCGCGCGCGCACGGGCGAGATCCACTCGACGTCGGGTCCCTCGCCCACGAAGCGCGCGCAGTGAGACAGATCGCACACGGCGTCGTTGCCATGCCGCGGCCGCAGCGCCGCGAAGCGCAGCACGGCACTGCCCAGCTCCTCGGCACGCTCGGGCGACGCGCGGCGCAGCTCGCCGCGAATCACCCCTTCCACGTAGGCGCGGCGGGATGCGACGAGGACGACGTGACCACCGGACGCGTCGAGGGCGCCGCGAACGCGCCGCACCAGCCGGTAGCGGGGGAGGCTCAGCTCGAAGAAGCCTTCGGACAGCCGGTCGCCGCGCTCCAGCTCGACGGCCGCCGCCGTGCCGACCCAGTCGAAAACGCCATTCCGTTCCCGCCTCACCGGCGCGCTTCCGAGGTTGCGAACGTGCAGAGGTCGCGTGCGAAGCGCCTCGAAGAGCTCGATGCGAATCGGTTCGTCGACGGCTCGCGGCCGCGCCGTGCGGGTGGCGATCGTGCGTGCGCGAGACGCTCGTGTTCGCGGCGGCTTTCGCGCGAGAGACGAGAGCTCGGGCGCGATGCGCTTGCCGAACGCCGCAGCCGCCTGGGAGCCCGTTCCATGCGGCAGGAACGCGAGCCAGCCCGACTTTCCTCCCGGATCGAACACGAGCGCCCAGCCGGCCACTCCCCACGCGGGCTTGCCCGAGGCGGGCACCGTGCCGGTCTTCGCGAGGAGTCCGCGAAAGGGGAGATCCAGCGCGGTGCCGTCCTCGGCGGCATCGCGCATGCCTTCGAGCCATTCCTTCCTCACGTCCTCGCGCACGATCCACGGCGCGGCGATCAGGTCCGCATAGGCCTGTAGCAGGCGCCGCGGGCTGATCGTCACGGACGGGGCACGCGCTTCGAGGCCGATCGACGCGTCGACGGAGAGCGGTCCGGCAACCGAGAAGCCGGCATCCCGAAATGCGGTACGGCGAATCTCCTCCGGGGTGTCCTCGGCCAGGGCGCGAAAGTACGCGTTGCACGAGAGCGCCGTCGCCGCACGCAGGCCCAGCTCACCATGCCCGGTGTGCAGCCAGCAGCGTGAACTCGAGTCGCAGCGCACGCGGGGGAGCTCTCGCCCGGTGTCCGCGTGTGCGCTGGCCCAGGCGCGGGCGACCCAGGCCTTCTGAAGCGAGCCGACGGGTGCCTCGACGTCGGCACCTTCGGCCGGCATGACGCGCCCGTCGTTGAATCGATACAGGGTGACGGCGGTCGAGTCGGGGCCTTCGGCATGCCCTGCCTCAGCCGCCAGGAGGCAGACGAGCGCGAGCGCGGCGCGCGACACGGATGCGCTCCGATGAACGTTCACCGTGTCTTGCGCGCCGGCTCCACGGCGCGGCCGCTGAACACGAGCCGCTCCGTCCAGCGGTCCCCGTTCCGGTGCCGCTCCACCGACACGTCCGTCGTGTCGGGGCACCAGCCCAGCAGGCCGAGGATGCGATCCGAGAAGGGGCGCGCGCGGTCGGGCGAGAACGCGCCTTCGGCCGCGCTCCAGGTCTTCTTCATCGCGCGAACGCTCGCCAGGTCGAGCTGGCTCCAGCGTACGAGCGCCTCCGTGCTCGAGGGTTCGGGCACGTCGGCAAGATCGGCCTCGCGCGCGCCGATCCAGAGCCATTCGCCTTTCCGCTTCCAGGCGACGGTGGGGAGGTCCGGTCCCACGCGCAGCTCGCGCGCGCCGGAGCGATCCGACACGGTGACGAAGCCCGCGCGGCGCGCGGTCGTCAGCTGGGCCAGCTCGGCGAACGCGGCGTCTGCCGAGGCGGGCCGCCTGAGCACGAGCCGGCGCGCGCCGCCGCGGGAGACCTCCCAGCCCCAGCCGGTCACGGGAACGCGGGTGAACGTTTCTGCCCAGCGGGGGAGCTCGCCGTCGCCCGGCTTGCCTGTGGTCTCCGATTCGGGCCGGGTGATGTCGACGACGTAGCGATCGACGCCCGTCGCGGCCGGATCGGGAATCGCCCGGCGCGCCGCGACGGGGTGGCTCGCGGGCTCCGGCACGGGCTCGAGGAAGCCGCGCCGCAGCGCCGGAAAAAACCGGCTGCCGTCGCTTTCCCAGCCCGCCGCCACGATGTCGCGTCCCGTCACCGTCCATCGTCCCGCGGCGGGGCGCGCGTCGCCTTCCCCCTGGCGGACCTCGACCCAGTCGCGCCCCTCCTGCGTCAGAGCCGTGAGAATCGAGCCCTTGTCCGGCCCGGCCATCCCTTCGTCGAACAGGAACTCACGCTTGAAGTACGGGTCCTTGCGGAGGCTCGCGAGATCGAGCTTCATCGAGACGAGGCCTGGCAGAAATGCCGTGAAGCCCTCGCTCGCGAGGGAGCGATCGACCGAAAGCTTCAGGCTCTTCTCGCTCGTGGCGATCAGGAGCACGCCAGACACGCGAGTCCACGCGAGCCCCATGCGGCGCTGCGCCGTGCGCTCGTCCCCGGCCCCCGACGCCACGACGTGAAGGGGCACGCCGCGGTACGGCTTCTCGGAACCTGCAGGCAGCGCGAGCGGCAGCTGCGCCAGCGCGGTGCGGATCGCGAGCACCGCTTCGAGGTCGGCGACGGAAAGCAGCGACACGCCGACCGCGCTGGGTTGCAGCGCCGCGATCGTGCTCCAGGAGAGCGGGAGATCCTTGGCGAAGAGCTCCCACTGCGATTCCAGCTTGTTTCCCACGCGTGTCTGCCGGAAAGCCGTACCCACCGGATCCGCGGAAGACAGCCCCTTGGTGAGCGCGGTCCGGATTCCCCCCGAGAGCGCGCGATCGAACGCCGCGGCATCGGG
>JBDSFL010000238.1:0-8542 GCA_039919545.1 Thermoanaerobaculia bacterium
CTGCCAATCCCCCGGAACCTTCTCGTATGATCAAGAGCGCGGCGTGCCACCTTCTTCCCAGGTTCAGCCCCGATCTCCTCGTGGTCTGTTTTTCCGGCATGAACGAGATCGGCCGTCTCGTGGCGCGGTACCATCCCGCCTGGTCGCGGCGGGCCCACGCCGCGGCGTCGGTACTCCAGGAACAAGCGCTCCCGGAAAAACGTTGGCCTTGAAGGAATCTATGAACAGGACCTCCCGGATCAGCCTCGCCGCCATCCTGCTCGGACCGCTCCTGCTGAGCGTGGGGACGGCTGCCGCGCAGACCTCCGCGCGCAAGGCCGGAACCGGAGCCAGGGCGACTGCTGCGGCGAGGCCTGCGGCCGGCCATCGCCCTCGGGCCATCGTGATCGGCTGGGATGCCGCGGACTGGAAGCTCCTCGATCCGCTGATGCAGCAAGGGAAGCTGCCGAATCTCTCGGCGCTCGTCGCCAAGGGGCGGAGCTGGAATCTCGACAGCTTCCAGCCGATGGCGTCGCCCATCATCTGGACGACGCTCGCCACCGGGCGCACGCCGGTCGATCACGGCGTGGCGGACTTCCAGGAATACGACCCGAAGAACCGCGTGAGGCTGCCGATCTCGAGCCGTTCCCGACGCGTGCCCGCGATCTGGAACGTCGCGTCGCAGAAGGGCGTGTCGGTGGGCGTCGTGGGCTGGTGGGCCACCTGGCCCGCCGAGAAAGTGAAGGGCTTCCTGATCTCCGACCGCGCTTCGCCGGTGCTCTTCGACGCCGAGACTCTGTCGCGTTCGCCCGCACTGACGTGGCCGGAGGGGCTCGCCGAAGGCGTCCGGCTCGTGGGCCGTCGCGAAGGGACGCCCGGATACGACGAGATCGCGCGTGCCCTGAATGTGACGCGCGCCGAGTTCGATCAGGCCGTCGCCGAGAAGAAGGAGCTTCTGCATCCGATCACCGGCTATCAGAAGATACTCGGCTCCACCCGTGTCTATGCGCGCACCGCGCTCGACCTCTACGAGCGCGACAAGCCCGAGCTCCTGATGGTGTATTTCGAGGGGACCGACGAGATCGGGCACCTGCTCGCCCGGTACCATCCCCCGAAGCTGCCCGCCACCTCGGACGACGACTTCCGCAAATACTCGGGCGGTGTGGTCGCTTTCTACGTCGAGGCCGACCGCGTGCTGGGCGAGTTCATGAAGAAGGCCGAGCGAGACGACGCGACGCTCTTCCTGATGTCCGACCACGGATTCAAGTGGGGGGACAAGCGTCCCGGCTTCTACTCGTCGATCCAGTTCGACACGGCCTTTCTCTGGCACGAGTCGCCGGGCGTCCTGGCAGCGATGGGGCCGGCGGTGACCGCCTCGTCCGAGCGCGGTACGGCTTCCGTGTTCGACGTGACTCCCACGCTCTGCCGCGTGCTGGGCCTGCCGGGCGATCCAGCCTTCGAGGGAAAGCTCGTGACCGGGGTCGACACGAGGAAGGTGCCTGCAGCTGCCCGCGCCGTGTCCTGGAGCAAGACGGTTCCCGTCGAACGGCTCGTGGTGACCGAGAATCCGGGGGACAAGAAAGCGGCCGAGGAATTCACGAAGAAGCTGGTGTCGCTCGGGTACCTCACCGGTTCGGAAGCCTCGGCCGTGGATGCGCGGCCGCCGGATCGCGCGGGCACCGAGACCGCGGGCACCCTGCAGAACATCGGCACGTTCCTTCGCGGCCGCGGCAAGACGAAGGAATCCATCGTCTGGTATCGCCGTGCGCTGGAAGTGAATCCGAAATCCGCCACGGCGTGGATGAATCTCTCGATCGCCCTGATGACCGACAAGAAGTGGGAAGAGTCCGACGAGACGCTGCTCGCCGCGGTGCGAAACGGCTACAACGATCCCGAGGCGGCGATGTACCGGCGCGTCGCCACCTACATGCGAGAGGGCAGCACGAACCCCGCTGCGCGCAAGCAGCTCTCCGTTTTCCTGAGGAAGCTCGTGGCGCAATTTCCGGAGAACGACAAGTACCGCTCGTCGCTCGGGAAGATCCTCTTCGAGGATCGTGACTGCGCCGGAGCCGAGAAAGTGTTTCGAGCTCTCGTCGCCAAGAAGCCCGCAGACACCGAGTCGCTCAACCTGCTCGCTCTCTCGACCTGGTGCCTGGGAAAGATCGCGGAATCCCGCGAATTCTTCCAGCGCTCCCTGAAAATCGATCCGAATCAGGAGATCGTCAACCGCGGTCTCGCTCAACTCGATCAAGGAGGAAGTCTTTCGCAATGATCGCAACGATGAACCCCACGCCGCGAATGCTCCGAAACCGGCGCCGCGCATCGGTCCTGACGGCCTCTTCCATCGCCCTGCTCCTGGCCACGAGCGCCTCGGCCGCACCGCAGCTGCTGTTCCAGGCCGTGAAGCTGAAGACCGGCGCGGGCGGGGCCGCGGCGGCGCCGACCGCGGCGAGCAAGAAGCTGGACCCCCGGACCGAGGCGCTGATCGCCTGGCTCGAAGGCTTCTTCGTGGCCGGAGCGGGAGAGACCAGCGTCGATCAGATCGCGCAGATCAAGATTCCCGGGTACCGTCTGGTGCGGGCGAACAAGTCGTACACGGCCGATCCGCGCGCGAACGACCAGTGCTATGCCGCGCTCGAAGAGAGCGGCAAGTCTGGAATCGTCGGTGACGTGTTCATCGACGAGGTGCGCATGAAGACTCCCTCACCCATCAACGGAGACGGCGATCTCGACGGGATGCGGGCTCAGCTCAAGCGTTATTTCCGCGGCCCCTTCCGCCTGAATCTGGATCCGGCCAGCGATCGTCTGCCGGCGTTTCGCGGCGTCAAGATCCGCTCGGACACCGGCTACGGTTTCTACGACATCGGCGGCTACCTCAAGGCAGACGACGGTTCGCTCCTGCTCCTCGGGCGTTCCTGGGACCGCGCACGTCCGCTCACCCAGCAGCGCCGTGAGCTGATGAAGCTCGACGGGGCCCCGTTCACGGGCCCCGCGGACGCCACGGTGACCATCGTCGAGTACTCCGACATGCAGTGCGCGTACTGCAAGAAGCGGTCGGCTGATTTCGAGCAGCTCACGGAGCGTCTGGCGCCGTTGCTGAAGATCAAGCGCTACTTCAAGTCCTTTCCCTTGACGAACGAGCACCCGTGGGCATTCCGCGCGGCGTCTGCCGGGCGCTGTTTCTACGAATCGGCCCCGAACCTGTTCCTGCGCTGGAAGGCGGCCGTGTACGCCAAGCAGGAAGAGCTGACGGTGCCGGCGCTCGACAACTTCACGATCGACTTCGCCGCGGCAAACGAGATCCCGGAAGAGAAGTTCAAGAGCTGCTACCTGAACGAGAAGGCCAACGGGCGCGTGCTGGCCGACTTGACCGAGGGGTTCGCGCTGCGCGTGCGCTCGACCCCGACGTACTTCGTCGACGGCGTTCCCGTCTCCTGGTTCAGCGACAACCTGATGGAAGAGTACCTGCGCAAGACCTTCCTCAAGGGAGCGGGGCTGCCGTTGCCCACCCCGGTCGTCAAGCCTGCCGCACCGGGCCCGGCCGGGCACGGACACCCGTGAAGCCAATCGGCTCCTCTGTCCCTCGCGTCCTGCTGCTCACTCTGGCGGTCGCCTGGCCATTCGTGGCGGACGCCCAGGGCACTCCGGCGCCCGCGGCCGGCTCACCCGTTCACGATTCCGCCGAGGGCACGGCTCGGTCGGTCGCATCGGCCACGAACATCGCCAAACCTCTGGACTCGGCCGGGCTGAAAACCTATCTGCGCGACCTCTTCTCGTATGGCGACGGGGACGTGAGCGTGGAGGAAGATGTCGCGCTTCCCGTACCTGGATATCGGCTCGTGAAGGTGAAGAAGACATTCACCGATCCGGCGGGTTACGTCGAGTCGCAAGCGGTCTACCTCGACGATGCCGGCACGCTCGCCCTCGCCGGCATGCTCTTCGTCGACTCCGAGCGTGCCCCGCAGCCTGTGAATGCCGACCTCGACCTCGCGAGCACCCGCACCTTGCTGCGCGACAAGGTGTTTGGCCACGTGGGCCAGAGCCTCTCCCTCGACCCGGCGCGTGACGTGGCGGGCTGGAAGGCGCTCAGCATCAAGATCGAGACGGGCTATGGCCCGTACACGCTTCCCGCGTACCTGTCGGCCGCCGACGGCCGGCTCCTGCTCGTCGGCCGGCGCTGGGAGCGTGCGCTTTCCCTCGTGGAGCAGCGGCGCCGCATGATCGACCTGTCGACGACGCCGTTCGACGGAGCCAAGAACCCGAGCGTGACGGTGGTCGAGTACTCCGACATGCAGTGCCCCTCGTGCAAGAAGAGGACGGCCGACTGGAGCTCGCTCGTCGACCGGCTCAAGACGCTGCCGATCAGGCGGTACGTGAAGTCTTATCCGCTCGTGCAGGTGCACCAGTGGGCTTTCCGGGCCGCCTCCGCGGGACGATGCCTGTCGCAGCGCGACCCCGAGCTGTTCTTCCGATGGAAGGGAAACGTCTACAACCGGCAGGAGACCTTGGGCGTGGAGGCGGTGGATGCATTTGCCTTCGACTTCGCCGAGGCGAACGGCGTGAAGGTCGAAGACTTTTCGGCCTGCTACCTGCAGCCCGTCTCGAGCGCGCGCATCCTGGCCGATCTCGGTGAGGGCTACCAGGTGGGAGTCCGTTCGACCCCGACGTACGTGGTGGACGGCGTGCTGGTGGCCTGGTTCACGGACGATCTGATGGAGGAGTTCCTCCGCAAGACCTACCTGAAGGGTGCCGGATTGCCGCTGGCGAAGAAGGCGCTCGTCACGGTGAACGCGCCCGTCGGGCCGGCGTCGGTCAAGTCCGTCCCCGCGCCTTCCGCTTCCGCGAGCCACTGAAAACGAAGGGGCCGATCCGGATCGGCCCCTTCCTTCCTCAGCTCGGGACCGTTCGGGGTCAGAGGCCCTTGAACGGGATCGGAACCGCGATCCACGTCTTCACCCGTTTCCCGTCCTTCACCGCGGGAGCCCATTCCCATTTGGAGAGGGCGCTGCGGCATGCATCCCCGAGCCCGACGCGCGGCGACGTGTCGCGCAGCGTCTCGATCTTCTCCGCGTGTCCGTTCTCGTCCACGAGCACGCGCATCATCACCGTGCCCGAGATGTGCTTCTGCAACGCGAGCGACGTGGGTTCCGGCTTGACGACTTTCTTGGCGGCTGGGGGCGTGTCGACCTGCGACACGTCCACGAGATCGCCCTCCTTGGTCTTGGGGAGCGCCGCGGCAGCGGCCTGACGCGCAGCCTCTTCGCGCTGCCTCGCCTCCGAGGCCTCCTTGGCCAGACGCACGGCCTCGTCCTGGTCGGCTCGGTTGCGCGCGGCCTGGGAGGCGTCCTCGGCCTCCTTGGCCTTCTTGGATGCTTCGGCCATCTTGTCGAGCTCGACCTGGCGCTTCCTGGCGGCCGCGTCCTGCTCCTTGCCGATGCGCTCCTGGATCTTCTTCTCTTCCTCCTGCAGCTTGAGCTGCAGCGCGGCCTGGAACGCGGGGTCTTCCTTGCCCACCATCGCGGGCGTGGGCACGGGCGTCGCGGTGGGCACGGCAGACGGCATCACGACGGGCGTCGGAGCGGCGAGGGGCACGGCAGGCTTGGACGGACCCCGCATGGCGAACCACGCGCCCGCCCCGCCGAGAATGAGTACGGCCGCGGCGACCGCGGGCACGGGAATTCCCGCCAGACCGCTCTTGCCCGAAATGGGGGTCCCACCGAGCGTCTGTCCAGCCGAGGTCTCTTCCGTCAGGCCGAAGCTCGGAACGGTGATCTCCCGGGGAGGCACGACGGGCCTCGGTGACGCCACCGCACTCTGCTGGGCGGCCTCCTCGGCCGCGAAGAGCGCCTTCGTGTCGAGCAGCTCCTCGGACAGGAGCTCCTTGCGCTCGCGCTCGATGGCCTTCTCGAACTGGTGGTGCATGAAGAACGCGAGGTTGAAGGTGGAAGGCGCGTAGGGCCCCCCGTACATCAGCTTCCCGATCTCCTTCTTGAAGGCGGTGACGTCCGCGAAGCGCGCACCGGGATCGCGGGACAGCCCGCGCACGAGCAGCTTCTTCACGTCTTCCGGCACGGCATTTCCGTTGAGGGAGAGCACCGCGCCCGCGAGGGCGTCCGGACCATCCGACGGCGCGTTGCCGGTCAGAGCCTCGAGCAGGATGGCCGTGGTGGAGTAGATGTCGGCAGCCATCGACGCGGGGCCGCCGGCGAGAACTTCGGGGGCGAGATAGGCTCCGAACGCGGTTCGGGCACGCGGGTCTTTCAGAGACGAGACGAGGCCCGGGCCGAGGCCGCCGCCGAAGACGCGCGTGTCGCCGTCGTTGGAGACCATCACGAAGGCGGGGACGAGAAATCCGTGCGGGGCGCCGGTGCCCTTCGTGAGGGGCTTGGCCGCTTCGAGGGCGATGAGAATCTTCTCCGTGATCAGCAGCGCGTGCTCGACGGGCAGCGGCACGGGCCCTTGACCTGCGCCCTTGAGCAGCTTGTCGAGGGTCCGGCCGGGCAGGTACTCCATTCCGGCGAACGGGATGTCGTCCACGACGCCCAGGACCATGCCCTTGGCGACCGCCGGACCCTTCACTTCCTCGATGAACTCGACGGCGTTCTCCATCGCGGGGAGCAGCGCCGAGCGGTCGATGGCCTCGCCGTCGAACACGCGGATGAGCAGGGTGGGGCGCATCCCTTTCCCCGACGCGGTGCCGGCTCGATACGTCTGCCCGAGCGGATCGCTCGAAAGTGCGCGCGTCAGCACGTAGGGGCCGAAGAGCCGGGGCAGGGCGGTATCAGGCATAAAACTCCGTTCCTGAGAAGCATCGGGCGTGTGAGACGTTGCAAAAAGTGTATCGCACGCGGGCGCGCCGCGTGCCGGAGCGTCGAGGAGCCTGCCTCCGGCGAACGGGAATCGGATTCCGGGAGCAGATTGCTCGGACAGGCTCCCGGGAGATCAGGGGATGGCTGGCGCCGCTTCCGCCTTCTCGGCCTTCTCGGCTTCCCTCGCCGTTCTCTGAGCCTCGCGATACTTCACGATGTTCTTCTGCTGGTCCTCGTAGTCGGTCGAGAAGAAGTGCGAGCCGTCTCCCGCGGCCACGAAGAAGAGGTGGGGCACGTCGGCCGGCGCGAGGGCCGCCCGGAGCGAGGCGAGCCCCGGATTGCAGATGGGTCCCGGAGGGAGGCCCGGATTCACGTACGTGTTGTAGGGATGCGCCACCGTCAGCTCGGAGCGCGCCAGGCCGCCTCGCCACGTGTGCAGCAACTTGAGCGCGTAGATGGTGGTGGGGTCGCACTGCAACAGCATCCCGCGCTTGAGGCGGTTCCAGTAGACGGCCGACACGACCTCCCTCTCGGAAGTGAGCGCCGTCTCCTTCTCGATCAGGGAGGCGAGCGTCGCGGCCTGTAAAACGGAGAGCCCGCGCCGGCGCGCCGAGTCCTCGTACCCCTTCGGCAGGCGGCGGTGGAACTGCCGCGTCATCATGGTGATGATCTCGCGCGTCCCCATCGATCGTGTGACGGTGTAGGTGTCGGGGAAAAGGAAGCCTTCGAGCGTCGGGGCACCTTTCGGGACACCGTCGAATTCGCCGGCGCGCGTGAAGAGCGACTGGCACTCCGACTCGGCGCCGAAACCCTGCGAGGTGAAGAGCGAGAACACCTCGTCGGCGGTGAATCCCTCGGGTACCGTCACGCGGTAGGTCACAACGTCTCCGGCCGCGATGGAGAGGACGACCTGCTCCACCGACCGTGGACCTGCGAAACGGTACTCGCCGGCTTTAAGCGTGCGCCCGCGGTGCAGGACCTTGAGGGTGATCAATGCGAGGCGGCGGTCGCGGATCACGCCTCCTTGCTCGAGCGCGGCGAGGATCGCGACCGTGGGGGAGTGAGGCGGGATGCGGACGAGAACGGACTCGGCCGCGTAGCCCTTGTAGGGAGCCTTCACCGCGAACGCGAGGAGCCCCACCAGCACCGCGGAGGCGACGACGAAGAAGAGCGTGATCCAGACGACGATCGGAAAGAGGTGCCGCTTGATGGCCACGGCCCCGCGCCTCAGCTTTCCTGCCGCTCGGAGATGTAGTCTCGCAGCAGGACGGCCGCGGACTCGGCATCCCGGGCGATCGCCCGCCGTCTCGCCCCGAGGCCCGCGTCCATGAGGTTCCGTTCGGCGGCCACCGTGGTCAGCCCTTCGTTGTGGAGGTCGACCGGAACGCCGCACAGCTCGGCCAGCCTGCGCGCGAAGTTGCTGGTGCGCCGGGCCGAGGGACCCTCCGTGCCGTCGAGATTGAGCGGGTGGCCCACCACCACGCGCACCACCTCGCGTTCCCGCGCCGCCTCCGCCACCACCGCGGCCGCCTGGGCGTCGCTGCGGCGGATGAAGGCGCCTACGGGCACGACGATCGACCCGGTCTCGTCCGAGACCGCCATGCCGACCCTCTTCTCGCCGAAGTCCACCGCAAGAACACGCACGGACGGATGCTAGCAGTCTTCATCGCGCCTCCGGCGCGACACGGGGGAGGGGGAAGACTGCTGGGCTTCCTTGATCTCGGGGAACCCGGACGCCGGGTTCCCCGAACCCC
>JBDSFL010000261.1:0-5798 GCA_039919545.1 Thermoanaerobaculia bacterium
GCATGTTGACCTGCGCCGCATGGGCTGTGGCATGTTTGATTTCAACGACAGGAGCGCTCTTTGTGGTGAACTTCATAAGACTTCGTTCCAATCGTAGTCAATTCGGTACGGGATCGTGACCCAGGTAGAGTTAAAGCGTTGAAGTGCTCGCGCATCGGGTCGCTGAGCCAGAAGGCGCGAGCGATAAGCGGCTCCTCTTCGGGTGGAGTCGCTTATCGCGTCCCTGAGTTGGGGGTCAAAACGCGTTTCGACGGTTCATCAATGTACGAGCCGGCGTGGCTCCTAGTGGACTGTAACGTTGTAACCGGTAGCGCTATACGGTAGCCTTATGCATGCCAATCGTGTTGCTGACCCAGGCGGAGCGGGTAAGAATCTCGTCTTTCGTTCCACTCGGCTGGAGGACGTGGGCGCTTTTTTCTTTCTTTTGAACGCGGTGGGCGTTTCCGCGACCTGCCGCCGCCGGTCGGCGAGCACTACCACACCAACCCGACACCGCCCAACGGCTAGGAAATCACTGACGGCCTCTTCGGCGAGAGGGATGACATCGCTGTCATCGACCTCAAGACGAACACGATCAACGACGACATCCGCTACTCAAACAACCCAGAGGCGCTCGCCGCGACTGTCCAGGAAAAGTATCTGCGCGACGGGCATCGAACGACTCCTCGGCCCGGACCAGTTCGGCAGGCTCTATCTGGAGAACATCCAGCGTACCCCGCCAACGCCAGTACGACGCACGTGGCCCGTCATGATCGTTTCCGACCGCGCTTTGTGACTCCCGCAACTCGCCACCCACGTTCGGGAACGCTTCCGCGCTGACCGGGGCCAGCTCGTCTGCAGATGGCCGCGGGCATCAGCCCGACCGCTTTAATGCCATTCTGGACCTCCGTCTGCGGACAACCGCAACTAACTATGTATCATAGATTTACGATAGCTTGAGTTTTTCCGTCGGCATCTACCGACAGCTTCGGACGACGAAATTAGATACCCCAAAACGAAGTTCTTCGCTCTCCATAGCAGCAAGCATTTTGAGACTGCGTCTCATAGCGATGGAGTCTTATATACACGCTCGCCAACTGAATCAGTGCTTTGCCTGGGGCTTCCTTTCCGCGGACGCGCTCGAGCCCTTCCCCGGCGAGCGCGCCGGGCGCAGTCCGCGCTTCGACGGCCGTGTTGAGACGGCCGGGAAGACGATGACGTCCGTGACACCCGGCACTCTTCGGAGCCCGTGGCGAAAGGTTTCGTATTGGTACTGCGATGAGCTCCGGTCGTAGACGACGGCTACGATCCTGTCGATGATTGCAGGTCGACTAGTGTACGAAGATGCATCCGCGGTGATTTCGTCCTGGACCGACCGGAAGTCGGCCGCCGCACGTGTGAACTTCGCCTCCACAACGACCTTCAGCGACTCGATCGCGAAGTCCGCGCGGGGGTGGTAAACGCCGAATTTCGCGAGCCACGCCTCATCCTGGAGGTCCGTGAACGTCCCGGCGAGCATCGTCCAGAGGACTCGTTGCAGCTGGTACTCGTCCGCTGGCGGCTGCGGCTCGCGAGATACCGCCGTCGGGAAACGCCTGATCATCTCGACCATCCGCGCTACACCGGCCACCCGGGGAGATGCGATTGCGCGAAGGGCGACTGAGGACACCTTCACGGCAGCCGCGACTGATGGCAGGTCGAATCCGGTCGGGTCGCCGGTGAGCAGACGGTGCTCCCATACCCGGAGGAGGCGCTCGACCTCCGCCGCCGCTTCAGTCGGAACGTCACGCCCGAATCGTTCGCCAAGCCAGAGCGCGACGGCGGCATCCGCCGCGTCCTCCGTTCCGTGCGCCCGGAGTGCGTCGATGGCGAGGGTTTCGCCGCTGAGACAGACGAGCCCGTGGGCGGCCAGGAGTCGGTCCATCGCTCCGTCACCTGCACGAATTGCATTCAGCCTCCTCGATAGCCATCGCCGCTCTTCGTCAGCACCGTCGCTCGGACCGAGCCCGGCGGCGATCCCGATGAGGAGCTGGGGATTCCAGTGAACGCTGGGTCCACGACGCGGCACCTCCTGGGCAGCGCAGACGTGTACACCAGCTCGAAAGTCGGCGGCGAGGTCCGCGTAGCGGTCGCGGCCGATCGCCAGGAGGAATCCGCGGATGGCGGTCGCGGTCGGCGATAGGTCAGTCGTTGCGGGCCGCTCATCGCCTGCATTGGCCATCCACCCCGGCTCCCCGTGAAGGAAGTACGACGCAAGCGCGGAACCGAAGAGAGAACCGGCCACTAGCGCGTCCAGTCTCGAGCGGCTCGCCCGGTGGAGGTCGAACCATGAGCGCGCTGGCTCCGCCGGATATTGGGCGGTCACAGGAACCATCGTCGGTCGCGGAGCGAGACGTCGAGCGCTGTCGGATTCCACCCCTCGATCCCGGCGAGGCGACCAGCGAGCTCGCACGCCAGCTCCGCGTACTGGATCGTCACCGGTTTCGCCGACACGTTGAAGCCCCGCCAGGTCACCGCCGTAAACCCGAAGACCTGCCGGACGACCGCATCGATTTCACCGTAGGTGGACCGGCGATCGAGGTCGATCCGCAGCGGCGACGGCGTGCCGCGTCCGAGGTACTGACCAGGGCCGACGACAGAGAGGAGCCGCGCCTTCGCGCCGATCTCGACTACCGTCCCGCGCGCCGGGACGCCCGTCCGATCAGCCCGGTCGACGACCAGCCAACCATGGCCGTCGCTGACGTGGACGAATGCCGTCTCAATATCGAAATCTGGGAACTTCAGTAGCGCAGCCTCCACCGGCGCGATGTCCAGCCGCTGCCCTGGCTTCTTCGCGAGGTGAAACGTGAGGCGGAGCTTCCCGCCGCTCGCGATCCCTTCTCGAGCGATCGCCTCCCGCAAGCTGCCCGTGACGGCCGCTTCGAGCTCGACCCCGTAGGCAGTCGGTTTATCGAATGGACGGACCGTGGCGAGCAAGTAGTCGCCGTTAGCCCTGAAGACCGATGCGTACCCGATGAATCGGCGACGCGAGAACCGTGATGTGACGACATCCGACCTCCCTACTCCAATGATGAGCTCGGTTCTGTCACTCGCCTCCGCGGCGAGGACGAAAGGCGTCCCGCCCATCTTCGCGAACGCCTGGAGTGCCACGTTGCCGAGGATGAAGGTCCGCTGGCGCTCGATCGACATATCCTCGACCGTCAGCGCGGACACGGGGATGCCGAGCCCAAGCGCAACGGCTTTTGTGACACAGTACGGGTCGTCTGCCTCGGCGAGGTCCTTGTGCGCGTCGTGTAGGACGACCAATACGAGGTCGGGCTGCTTGGCAGTGCGAAGTTTCTCCAGCAGGGCCTGCCGGTAGTTCGTCGCGTTCGCCGCGCCCTCGAAAAACGCGTGATCCCATTCGAGGCCTGCGAGGTGGAAGAGTTTCTTGAATCCATCGAAGGCGAGGTACTTCTTCGATGGGTCGGAAGACGGGCAGCCCTTCGCGAGGAGGTTGAAAAACGTGTGCGCGACGCCCTGGCACGCCTTTGGTCCGATGACGAGAAATCGTGGGCACGTGATCCCAGCACCGTCATAGGGGCCAAACTTCTTTAGCCCACGCGTAGGGATCACGTCGCTCTGCTTCGCAGCGAAATCGAAGACAAGTTGCGGAGAAGGCTCATGGGACGCCGGAAAGTAGCGGAGCGTGTTCGTTTCGCGCGAGACACCCACGGACACACCGGGCACCACCTCGATTGGCCCAGCTCCCGCGAGGAGATCGACGAGTCCGTGCGCCCGTGCGAGCTGGACTGCAGGGCGCGAGCTCTGCTCCTCTAGGTCGGCCCACGTCTGCCAGGTCCCAGGCGAAACCTTATCCAGGATGCGACGGACGTTCTGGTGACTCGCTTCGGGGAACAGGAGGCTGGCTGGGAGACGGGTCACCGCAGCGTCGCGGGGCTCATTGAGAGCTACGTCATCCCCTTCGACGGTCGCCACCGTTCCCACGAGCCGACCCTCCATCATCGCGTAGGGTGTTGCACCTGCCCCGTCGAGTCGGACGCCGAATCCCGTGCAGTCAATGCCGGCCGCATGCAGCGTAGCGATGGACGCACGGTTACGCCATGCGGTACGCGACCCGACGACGATGAAGCGTTTATCAGGCGGGAGGCCCGGGTGGGGGAAGATATCGAACGTGAACGCCGGATGCAGGCTCAGTTCTGCGAGGGTGCCGGTTCTCGGTCCGGCGAGGAGGTCCCGACTCGCCTCGACGAGCAGTCGCCCTTTGCCGTGGGGGCCAGTGAAGCCTCTGGAGGCCACATGGCGGACGAGGCCGCGTTCGACCGCGCGCCAGAAGACGCGGGGCGTGTCAGTGCTCGTGACGATATAGGGCTCCCATCCGACTGGGGGTTCGGCTCCTTCCGTTACGCGCCAGCTGTAGAGCCAACTGTCGAACCGGATGATCTCCCACCCGGAGACCGCCTCGGTATGGTTGTTCTCGTCGTACGCTCGCCGCTGGCCTGCGAAACTCGATGCGCCCGCGTGGACGCGAGCGACGTTCAGGTCGAGGGCCGGGCCTCCGGAGCTGCTGTTTTCTCGTGTTGGGCGGTACGGCATTCCGAAGAGAGTCTAGCGGGCCGCGCAAGTGCGTGGCGAAGAACTCGGTCAGCGTGAGCGAGTCTCCGACAGTTGCCGTCGTCAGCGGCGTCGCCGCTCCTCCGAGGCCAACGGCCGTTTCAAAACTGAAATCGGCGACACCTGAGAGATACTCGTTCAGGTAAGGTTCGTCTGTGGAGCCTTGTCGGGTTAATCCAGGGACTCCTGCCCGGAAGTCCAGATTCCATGTTCACGATCGAGCCAGCTACCTCTAGCACATTGCAGTTGATTCGCTGACCTGTTTGGTGCTCCACCTTTGAAAAGGATCGGCTTTCTTGACGGCGTTCTAGCGATCTCGTGGAGTGTCCGTGGTCCCGGTGATCGTGTGGCTAGACTTTCTACGTGGAGCTAAAATCAGTCTTTCTTTTCGCGATGGCGATGTCTCTGACCCCTTCTTGAATAATCATCTCACTGCCGGTTCTCAGTCACCCGACAGTCCTCAGTACTGCTCTCTTGGTAAGCACCGTGTCTTCTAACTCGCTTCCTCTGTGTTCCAGTCCAAGAAGAGGTCGTTAGGTCGACAAAACATGCCGGTTCGCCTGCGCTCACCGCACGGCCATTCCCTAAGCACCTTTCTCTGCTCCCAGGCCTCCCGGTAGAATTGAGTCAGAACAAATCGTGCAAAATGACCGACTGACAAAGGCGACAGCACTGGAACTCGACACGTGGATGCCAGTACGGTGTAGTGCGACTCAGGGTGATTCTCGCCACCGGCCTCAGGGTCGTAATCGAACCTAATCGCCGCACGCAACCTCAACCGATCGCGAAGCCTTCCCGCATCAAGACTCGAGATGAATTCGTCGATACTCACTTCGGCCACCTCGTCCGCATCGAACCTTACGGGGCACGGCACAAATGCGAGGCGATGCCAGACGACCTCGTTGTCTTCAAGTGTCACTGATACTTGAAGCAACGCCCCATCCTTCAGAGCGACCGTAAACAACCGATCGCGGAGCGCAGCCTGATACTCCTCAAGCTGACCCTCAAGTGCCGCGAGCTTCGCAGTACCCTTCTTCCTCGGATATGTGACGCACCCGTTGTGACCCGCGCCCCCCTCAACGACAACCGGGTTCGAATCGGCGGCCAAGCCAGCCTCATACAGTTCCGTGACTAGTTCTTCGACCTCACGCCTCAGCCGATCGACGCTCATCTCACGTCGCTAGGAAGCAGCGCCCGAATGCGTG
>JBDSFL010000288.1:0-5599 GCA_039919545.1 Thermoanaerobaculia bacterium
GATCAAGAACAGAGGGGTTCGGGGAGATCGTCTCCCCGAGATCAAGAACAGAGGGGTTCGGGGAGATCGTCTCCCCGAGATCAAGTCCAGAGGGGTTCGGGGAGATCGTCTTCCCGAGATCAAGAACAGAGGGGTTCGGGGAGATCGTTTCCCCGAGATCAAGAACAGATCAAGGGAAAATTCCGAGCTCCATGTAGCTGACCGCGATCTTGTCGATGGCGCTGATGAAGGCCGCCGTGCGCAAGTCGGCGGAGGGGTGCTTCTCCTGCACCGCGCGGATCTGCCCGTAGGCCACGCTCATCGTGTCCTCGAGGCCCGAGTTGACGATGTCTTCCTCCTCGGCGCCGCGCACCAGCATGCGGCGCTCGACGTCGCCCAGCGACTTGCCGGTGGCGGTCTCGATCGACTTCACCATGCGTCCCGCGCTCATCTCCTCGAAGCGCTTCTCCATGCGTCCGAAGCGGACGTGCGAGAGGTTCTTGAGCCACTCGAAATAGGACACGGTGACGCCGCCCGCATTCAGGAACATGTCGGGAATCACGAGGACGCCCTTTTCCTTGAGGATGGCGTCGCCATCCGCGGTGATGGGCCCGTTCGCGCCTTCGGCGACGATCTTGGCCTTCACGCGCGGAGCGTTCAGCGCGGTGATCACGTTCTCGAGCGCCGCCGGAACGAGGATGTCGCAGTCCAGCTCGAGGGCCTCGTTCGAGGACGCGAGCGTCGTGCCGCCGGCGAAGCCGGTGATGCTCTTCGTGGCGGTGCGGTGGGCCACGACCGCCTCGACGTCGAGACCGTCGGGATTCGCGATGGCGCCTTCCCACTCGGAGATGCCGACGATGATCGCGCCCCCTTCCTGGAGGAACTTGGCCGCGTGATAGCCGACGTTGCCGAGCCCCTGCACGACGACGCGCTTGCCCGCGAGCCCGGTGGTGAGGCCCAGCGTCTTCATGAGGGCGGGCTCCTGCAGAGCCTCGCGCACGCCGAAGAAGACCCCGCGCCCGGTGGCTTCCTTGCGGCCGCGAATGCCGCCGAGGCTGATCGGCTTGCCGGTGACGCAGCCGAGCGCGTCGATCTCGCCCGGATGGAACTGCGCATAGGTGTCGGCGATCCACGCCATCTCTCGCGGCCCGGTGCCGTAGTCGGGTGCGGGCACGTCGATGCCGGGTCCGATGAAGTTCTTGCGGATCAGCTCGGCCGTGTAGCGGCGCGTGATGCGCTCGAGCTGCACGATCGGCGTGGTACGCGGATCGATCTTGATGCCGCCTTTCGCCCCGCCGAACGGGACGTCGACGATGGCGCACTTGAACGTCATCAGCGACGCCAGCGCCAGCACCTCGTCCTCGTTCACATCGGGGGAATAGCGGATGCCTCCCTTCACGGGCAGCTTGTGATGGCTGTGCTCGGCCCGCCACGCCTCGATGACGTCGTAGCCGCCCCCTTCGCGCCTCACGGGAAAGCGAAACTTGTAGACGCTGTTGCAGACCTTGATCTGGTCCATGAGGCCGGGCGGATAGTCCAGAAATGCTGCAGCCGCGTCGAAGTTGCGGTTCACGGTCTCCAGAAAGCCAGTCGATTCCGACATTCAGTTCCTCCGAAGGTGTGGGAGTTTAGCCCGGTTCATCGGCGGCGGGACGATGCACGTGCTCGCGGTCGGCTACGATTTGCGGGATGCGCGACGAAACCACCTCGATTCACCGGCTGGAACGCCATCTCCTGACGGAGCTGTCGGCAGCGGCTCGCCTGCATCCGCGAAAGCGGCTGAACCGCAACCTGCACGCGATGGACGACCCGACCCATCGGCTGCTGAATGCGATCGAGCCGGGCAGCTATGTCCGGCCGCACCGGCATCTCTCCCCTCCGAAGTCGGAAACGGTGATCGTGGTCTCGGGAGCCCTGGGACTGCTGCTCTTCGACGAAACGGGGCTGATCGTGGGGAGCGACACGCTGGAGGCCGGAGGAGAGCGCTTCGGAGCCGACCTCGCGCCGGGCGCATGGCATTCGATCGTCTCTCTGGCCGCGGGAACCGTCTTCTTCGAATGCAAACCGGGTCCTTATGTCCGGCCCGCCGAGGCGGACCTGGCGCCCTGGTCTCCCGAAGAAGGGTCCGAAGAAGCCGCCGCGATCGAGACAGTCTGGCGCACCTCGTTTTTACAGAAAACCCGCTGACGTGGCGCTCGCTTTGGGATAGAGTCGTGCCGTTTTCAAAAGTTAGTCCTGTACCGAGGAGAGGGGTTTTATGAATTTCCTTCGTCGAATTTCCAAGGCGAGGTTCGCGGCCGCGGCGCTCGTCGCGGTCGTCCTGAGCACGACTTCCGTCTTCGCCCAGACCGATGTGACCACGGGCCGTATCGCCGGTCAGGTCGTCGATCAGGATGGGCAGCCCCTCCCCGGCGCCACGGTCGAGGCCAAGAACAAGGGGACGGGCCTCACGCTGAGCCAGACGTCCGATGGACGCGGCGGCTATCGCATCGTGAACCTCCCGGTCGGCACATACGACGTGAAGGCCGCGCTGTCCGGTTTCCGCTCGCAGGATCGGACGAACGTCGTCGTCACCCTCGGTTCGGCCGTCACGGCCGACTTCAAGCTCGGCCTGTCCACCGTGGCCGAGACCGTGACGGTCACTGGCGAGGTTCCGTCGGTCGAGACGACGCAGACCGCCTCGCAGACGACGGTTGATCAGAACGCCATCAAGTCGCTGCCGAGCAACGGCCGCAACTTCACGAACTTTGTCCTGCTCACACCGAACGCCCAGACCGACACGCAGCGTGGCAACCTCGCGCTGGGCGGACAGCGCGGCATCAACACGAACATCACCGTCGATGGCGTGGACTTCAACAACTCCTTCTTCGGCGGCGCGTCCGGTAGCGCCGAGGGGCGCGCGCCCTTCTCGATCTCGCAGGAATCCGTCCGCGAGTTCCAGGTCATCCAGAACGGAGCCTCGGTGGAGTTCGGACGCTCGAGCGGCGGCTTCGTGAACGTCATCACGAAGAGCGGCACGAACGATTTCCACGGCTCGGCATTCTATTACGTGCGTCCCAAGTCTCTCGTCGCCAACTTCTCGAACCCCGCTACTCCCGGCGTCGAGGCCAACAGCCTCTCGCCGAAGGACCAGAAGACCGATCAGTACGGCGCTTCGTTCGGCGGCGCTGCCGTGAAGGACAAGCTCTTTTTCTTCGGATCTTTCGAGCAGCAGAAGCAGACGACCGCGGTGCCGATCGACGCGCCAGTCCTCGATCAGGACATCTTCACGAAATATCCAGCGTACGCTTCCGATTCGTCCTATAACTTCACCCAGGATGGGCGCGTCTTCTTCGCGCGCCTGGACTTCCAGGCCACCGACAAGCACCGCTTCCTGATCCGGGGCAACTTCAACCACTATGAAGGTGTCAACGCCACGAATACGGGCGCGACCCACGCGTCCGGGTACAACGGGCTCGAGGGGAACGACACCGCCACCTACGTCGCTTCCTGGAGCGGGATGTTCTCCTCATCCTTCCTGAACGACATGAATCTCCAGTACAGCAAGGACGACACGCCGCGAGAGGATCTGGCGCCCACCCTCCCCGAGGTTCAGGTCGGCTCGGCGCGGTACGGGGGCATCGCATTCCTGCCCATCTCCGGCACGACGGACCGTAAGTCGATCGGAGACACCGTCACTTACCTGGCGGGCAACCACGCCGCGAAGCTCGGCTTCGACTACAACGACACGGGCATGGATCAGATCTTCAAAGGAAACTGGCGCGGCGTGTTCATCTTCCGCGGCACCAGCGCCGCGGCGACGAAGGCGAATTTCATCGCGGGCAAATGGGACGAGTACCGGCAGTTCGTCGGTCTCAACGGGCTGACCGCGGATGAAGCCGGCCGCTTCAACGAGCGCCAGAAGGAAACCGCCTTCTTCATTCAGGATCAGTGGTTCGCCGGGCCGGCTCTCACGCTGACTCTCGGCGTTCGCTACGAGCGGCTCAACAATCCCGATTCGCCGGTTCTCAACCTGAGGAACCAGATCGGGGTGGACGGAAACTTCACGTATGCCAAGGACGGCAGGATTCCCGACGTGAACGATCAGTGGTCGCCCCGGCTCTCGATCGCCTGGTCTCCCGAGAAGAATGCCCGCAGCGTCGTCCGATTCTCGATGGGGCGCTACTGGGCCCGGACGCCCGAGCTCCTTTGGGCGCAGCTCTACACATCCAACGGCCTCCAGGGAACCCAGATCACGATCTTCAAGAACGGTTCGTCTACCGACAACCCGGGCGCGCCGACGAATCCTCTCGCGCCCGGCTGGGGACCGAACTTCCGCCCCGTCGGAGTCGCGCAGATCACGGGCTCGCCGACCACCATTGCAACTCCCGGCGTCAGCATCATCGACCCGAATTTCACGAACCCCCACACCGACAAGGCCAGTCTCGGCCTGGAGCGGGAGTTCTTCGGGGTGGCGCTGGGCATCGAGGGGATCTGGGCCAAGACCTCCAACCTCGAGCGCCTGGGCGACGTCAATCTCGCCGCGGCGAGCGTGGATCCGGTCAGCGGTCTCACGATCTACAGCACCACGCGTCCCAACAAGGCGTATGGCCGCGTCATCATCTACAAATCCGACGGCCGCTCGCGCTTCGGATCCGTATCGATGACGGCCCGAAAGAATTTCGCCGGCGGCTTCCGCGCGTTCGGCTCGGTCACGTGGTCCGAAGACCGCGACAACGACGACAACGAGCGAAACTTCAGCGGTATCTTCTCCGAAGACGTCAACAACCTCGAGGGTCAGTACGGCTACTCCGGTCGCGACATCAAATGGCGCCTCCTGGGCAACGTCTCCTACGAGCGCAACCTCACGAAGTCGATCGGCCTGTTCGCATCGGCGCTCTTCAACTACCAGACGGGCCGCCCGTATACCGCCTTCACCAATGTCGACGTCAATAAGGACACGGTCGGTGGCACAGACCGCCCCACCGTCAACGGCAATCACATCGCTCGGAATACGTTCCGTCAGCCCGATTTCTACACCCTCGATTTGCGCGTCGGCGCCAGCTTCGAGATCGGCCCCGGCCGCGCCTCGATCTTCGCCGAGGTCTTCAACCTCACGAACACAGCCAACCGCAGCACCTCCAACACGATCTATGGCGTCGGCCCCGACCCGCGCGCCGACTTCGGAACGCTGAACGGCTACACCCAGACCCCACGCACCGTCCAGCTCGCTGCCCGGTACGACTTCTAGAAACCCTTCCGATCAAGCTCCTGAGAGGGCCGGGGAGAGCGATCTCCCCGGCCCTTTCCTTTTCCGCTATCGTCCGCACTCCGGAGGAACCATGTCGACCGAGCTCCTGGCGCCCCCGATTCCGCCCCTGACCACGCTGGCCGAGCACGAGCGCGAGCTCGCCGAAGGCGTCTACCAGTTCGCCCTCGAGACGATCGCTCCGCGCGTGATGGCCATGGACCGCGACAACGTGATGGACCCGGCCATCATCAAGAAGTTCTTCGAGATGGATCTCATGGGTATCGAGATCCCCGAGGAGTACGGCGGCCTCGGCTCGAACTTCACGACCTCGATCGCCATCATCGAGGCGCTGGCCCGCATGGACGCGTCCGCCGCGGTCGTGGTCGACGT
>JBDSFL010000292.1:0-3567 GCA_039919545.1 Thermoanaerobaculia bacterium
GTTGGCCGTGAGGTGGGCGGTCGAATGGCGATAGACGTCGAGGGCGTCGGGATGCTTCGGAGTGACGACCTCGAACGGGCCCGACTTCGTGAGCGGGCGCGAGACGTCGAGCACCTGTCCGTCGAGCTTCACCGCGAGAGCATCTTTCGCCAGGCGCGGCCCGATCGAAAGCGCCACGGCATGGCCCGTCGTCCCGGAAGGGACTTCGCGCACCGAGCCGTCGGGAAGCGTCAAGCGAACCGTGTCGCCCAGAACCATCGTAGACAAGACCTGAACCTCTTCTCTTCTTCTCGTTCTTCACGAGAAGTCTGAAAGGCTCTTGGGAAGCGACGATTTCGGGGCGAGGGTTTTCCTCAGAGAGAGATGGTAGGCGCTAGCGGACTCGAACCGCTGACCCCTTCCGTGTGAAGGAAGTGCTCTACCGACTGAGCTAAGCGCCTGAGTGCGCCTGAGGTGCGCTTGTGCGTCCGGATGCTTTGCGTATGGTAGGCGCGCGCGGGATCGAACCGCGGACCCCTACCGTGTCAAGGTAGTGCTCTCCCACTGAGCTACGCGCCTTCAAGCTGCATCCGGAGGGCTACCGACGGGGGACTTCAACACGCGCGTGACACGCTCGTTTGACGTCTTTTCGCCCCGACCTCGACCCGGATCGTATTCTCCAAAGAGCAAACCGGCATTGACCGGAGCGGCGGAGGATATCGGCGTTTCCCGAACCCGTCAAGCCAACGGCCAGGCGAGTGAGAGCCCCATTCCGGCCGGATCGCGATGGTGCGGCCCCGATCAGACCGGGATTCCACGTGTCGATTCACGACGAGGCTAACCTTTTGCTTCCCCGTTCCGCAGTGCAAAATGCGAATGTGAAACCGATCGGTGACGACGACGTGCTGACACCGGATGAAGTCAGTATGACGACGGAGATCGCCGAAGCGCTCCTCGAGCTGCAGCAGTACCTCTCGGACAACCTCGCGCCTCTGATGGTCGCGGAATCGATCTCGATCCTGCTCGAGCAGCCCGCCTCGCTCGCCGCACTGCACATCGAGGCCTGGGCGGCCGGCCAGTACAAGGGGCCGGGTGCGTCGGTCCCCGCGTCGGATTACCTCTTCCACGCCGTGAAGAAGATCCATCTCATGGGCGAATACAAGCTCGTGCCCGCGGCCAAGCTGGCCCGCTACCTCGCCGAGCTGGGAGACATTCTCGACGCCTGTTGCCCCGAGGGCGATCGGCAGCTGCTCGCCGAGAACCTGGGCCGCCTGGGGCAGACGGGCACCATGCTCTCCTCGCCGGTTTCCATGCTGCACCGTCAGATGGGGGCGGAATCGTCATTGGCCTCCGGTGCCGAGCCCTCCGGGATGCGCGGCGCCGCGCGGGGAAATGTCACCTCCGTCGGCTCCATGGGCGCGGGGGGATCGTCCGACGAGCTGGTGCGGAGCCTGCGCGTCTTCAACCTCCTCGCTGACCGGCTCGCATCCTCCTCGGGCTCTGCATCCTCCGCGGGCTCGCCCGGAATTGTCACGCTCGCTCCGGAAGAGCACGCACCGGCGGGGGGAGGGAGCGGGGCGGTCTTTCCGGTTCACGAAGCCCCCCGCACCACGCCCTCGGTGCAGCTGCTGGAGGCCGCCGTGACGGGAGCCGAGACGACCCGCCAGCTGCAGGAGCTGCTCGATCGCCTGCGGCACCTCGGGGTGCCAGGTACCGGGGACGTGGTGCGCTCGCTCAGCCGCGCACTGCCCGACTGGACCCCGCCGAGAACGGGCGATACGGCCTCGGGTGGTCGCGCGGATGCGACGGGAGGAGTGGCGCGTGCGATCCGCCGGGTCGTCACTCTCGGAGAGCCAGAGGAAGCCGATCGCAAGCTGCGCGAGCTGGTGCAAACAGCCATCGAGCACGTCAACGAGGGCTCCCTGTCCCGATCGGTCGCCCTGCTCGATGTCGCCGAAAAGATCATCGTGTCGGGTTCCGTCACCAAGGAAGCCGCACGGATGGCACGCAGCGCGGGGCGGAACGCTCTCGACTCCGAGCGGCTGCGCGTGCTCTCGGAGCGCGCCGACAAGCGCATTCTGCTCCGGAGAGTCCTCGAATTCTTCCCGGCGTTCTCGCCGCAGCGCCTGCTCGCGGAGCTGGAAGTCGAATCGAAACGTGATGCCCGCCGCCTGATCATCGCGCTCGTCGAATGCCACGGCCTCGCCGGGCGAGCCGCTGCGATGGATCGTCTGCAATCCTCGGCGACGGCGGCCACCGAAGGCGACTGGCGCTTCCAGCGGAACCTGCTCTACCTCATCCGCAGGATCAACCGCCAGGCGGGCACCTCCGTCGAGGCGGAGATCGAGCTGCTCGAGCGCTTCTCCGAGATCGAACGCTCGCCGTCTCTCGTCAAGGAGGCCCTCTCCGGACTCGGCCAGATCAAGCACGAACGCTCGGCGCAGGCCCTGCTGAGCCGCCTGAGAGGCCTCGAAAATTTCCTCATGGGAACCGACGAGCTCCCCCATCCCATCGAGGAAATGCGGCAGATGCTCGACCGCACCGTGAACGCTCTCACGAGCGTGGCGCTGCCGCAGACCCTTCGAGCCGTGATCGACCACGGACTCAAGAAGCAGCCTCGCTTCGGAGACACCGTCCAGCGGCTCGCCTCGCTCTCCGCGCAGGACCTCTCCGCGCACAAGGAGCTGACCGAGCGGCTCGTGAAGGCACTTGAGAGCGTGCTTCCCGTGAAGGTTTTCGGCATGGTTTTACCGGGGCAGGGCTCGGATCCCGGCCATCTCGTCGCGGCGCTCTCCTCCACCCCCACGCCGCGCGTGAAAGAGGTCCTGGCCCGAGCGGCCCGCCTCTTCCCCGACCGCGAGTTCGGCAAGGCGGCCGGACGCGCCCTCGCGGCGTACGACCACCCGCCCGAGTCGGGGGCCGTCGTGCTCTCGGGAGACGTCGAGCTGTTCGGTCTTCCCACCCTGTTTCAGACTCTCGACCAGAGCTCGTCCACCGGAGTCCTCTCCCTGCGCAATGCAAAAGGCGAAACGGTCGCGACTCTCACGTTCGAATCCGGGAAGCTGAGGGACTGTCGCGTTGGCACCCTGCGCGGCCTGGATGCCGCGTACCAGCTCTTCGAGCGTCCGGCCGACGGCCACTTCGTCTTCACGCGCCGCGACGACGTGCGGTCGAACGACGATCCATTCAGCGAACCGCGCGAAGTCGTCCCGATCCTGCTCGAGGGTATGCGCCGGTACGACGAGGTCCAGCATGCCCTCGCCCTCATCGGCGACGGCACGGCGTACAAGTCGACCGCGGTCAAGCCGAGCTCCCCCGCGGAGGAGACGGACGCGAAGTTCCTGCATGCGGTCTGGACCGCCTCGGCAGCAGGAACGCAGCTGCGCGAGATCGAGCGCCAGCTCGCGACGGATACCTATCGCTGCTCGAGGCTCATGGCGCACTGGATCGAAGAAGGCGCGCTCGTCGCACGATAGAGCCCCTCGGCGCGACGGCGAGGAGCCCACGGCTGCTAGCAGCCCGTGGCGAAAGTAGGAGGGGCCGGACGTATGGGGCTTGCGAGGCAAGATCAAGGCGCAGCGGCGTGTG
>JBDSFL010000328.1:0-2567 GCA_039919545.1 Thermoanaerobaculia bacterium
AAGCAACGGCGAGAAGAACGATGGCGAGAAGGCGTTTCATGTGTTTTTCCTCCGTATGCTTCGATGGGCGCAAGGACGATCGGGTTTACCCGGACGCTATCAGGATGGACTTCGAACGATCAATTCCGTGACCGCTGTCACGGCGCTTCGGCTCCGCTTCCGACCCGGTGCGGTGGACGGAATGATCCAGACCCAGAGCATGGCCGTCGGACGTCAGGGATGTTGGAGCGCGCTCTCCCGATAGAACAGCGTCGATCCGAAAGCCCGAAATCCCACGGCCTCGTACACCCGTCCGGCCTTCGCATCGGCCGCGCTGAGCACGACGGTTTCGACTCCCGCATCGAGCGCGGCGCGCAGGGCCATCCCGGTGATCGCCGCGCCGATCCCCCTTTTCCGGAACTCGTCCATCGTGGCGATGCCCGCGATCTCGGCGATCCCGTCGATCGCCGGCATCAAGACGCCGCCCGCGACCGGAGCCTCACCCAGCCATGCGACGAAGCCCTTGCCGTCTCCGAGGCTGGTCTGGAACCACGTCGCGTCGGCGTCCGAGACGAGCGTCGGATCCGGCAGACCGAATCCGGCGCGCTGCACGAATAGAAGCCGCCGGATCTCTTCGAGATGCGATCCCCTGGTCACGACGTCGATCCTCAGCTCGCTCACCGGCTGTGCGGGCTTCGCGGTGCCGGCGTCGGCCACCATGAGATGTGCGGCGGGCTCGGCCTGGAAGCCCGCGGCCGCCAGGGCGCATCCGAGCGCCGGCGCGAAGGCCTCCACGAACTCGAACCGCGGAATCCGTACACGCTTTCCGAACTCCGCACGCAGCGCCTTCAGCGGCTCCGCGAGCGCACGCCCGTCGTCAATGTCCGGAATTGCATAGTTCAGGAAAGGGAGCGGGTCGCTCGGGTGAAAGAAGAGCGTGAAGGGGGGGAGGGAGACGACCTCGTATTGCCGTCTGGCGACCTCGCGGAAGTAAGACTGGATGCGTTCTGAAGTGATCAAGCCGGCATCATAGGCGGCTATTCGGCCTCGAACGATTGCAGCATGACGGGCGTCGTCTCCGTCACGGCGAAAGTCGACGGAGTCGGCTGCACACAGGTGCCGCCGCCGTTTCCGGTCCACGTGCCGCCTCCCCAGAACTGCAGGGTGTGGGGGCCCGTCACGTTCCCCACGGTCACCTTGACGCTCACGATGGCCGTATCGGCCGGAGGCTGAAATGTGACGAGGGGGCCCGTGAGGCAGATCCTCTGGAAGCCCGCGGGCACGGCCGTCGCCGCGATCACGGGACAGGCCGTCGTGACCGTGCCCACGCCGCTCGGAGGCGAGACCGTGCCTGATCCGACATAGGTGACGGAATTCAATGTCCAGTCGGCGGGCAGGTCGACGATGAGCGCGGGCGTGTACGGAGATCGCGGGAAGCAGAGGGTGTTGGTGCCGTAGGCCAGCTGGTAGGTGACGACCTGTCCCGTGTGAACCGACGACGGACCCACCACGTTGGAGACGACACACGCCAGGATCAGGGCGCACAGCGAAGCAGCTCCTGCGAGACGGACCAGTCTGCTCTTCATCGGGGTTCCTCCAGCGCGGTTGCAAGTGTAGCTCCTCGCGAATGGCGGGCTCACGAGCGCGCGCTCGTGACCGTATGTTCCTGCCGTCATCACGAGCGGAGCGCGCGAATTGCACGGTCATGTGACGCGCGAGCCGCTATCATGTGTGCGGACCCAAGTTTTTCATTCGACTCTGGAGGCACAAACATGGCAGCTAAGAAACGCACTCTGATCGAACCCCATCCGGGCGACAAGCGCTACATCCGGCGCGACGATCTCGGCCGCATCAAGGAATCCGACGACGTCGGCCGCTCGATCTCGATGGACATGCGGCGCAGCGCGAAGACGGTCTCCAAGCCCGGTCAGGGTGACAAGGGCGACCGCGCTCCGGCCAAGAAGGCCGCCCCCGCGAAGAAGGCCGTGACCCGTAGCGCGCCCGCGAAGAAGGCAGCCCCGGCCAAGAAGGCTCCCGCGATGAAGTCCGCCAGGAAGAGCGCTCCTGCCAAGAAGGCCGCGCCCGCCAAGAAGGCGGCAGGCAAGTCCATGGCGACGAAGTCGCCCGCCCGCAAAAAATAGGGCGGCTCGCGCCGCTATCATCGGGGCGTCATGCGCCCCAAGGTTGTCCCGAACAGGGGGATGCCGGCGCCCGCGGAAAAGCCGGGCCTGCATCCCCGCAACCCTCATCGGCATCGCTACGATTTCAGCCAGCTCATCGCCAGCTCGCCGGCGCTGGGTCCTTATGTGCGGCCCAACGCCCACGGCGACCCGTCGATCGATTATGCAAATCCCGACGCCGTGCTGGCGTTGAACCGAGCGCTGCTGAAGCATGTGCACGGCATCGCGCACTGGGACGTGCCACCCGGCTTTCTCTGCCCCCCCGTGCCGGGTCGCGCCGACTATCTGCACCATGCGGCGGACCTCCTGGCCGGCAGCAATGGCGGCGAGATCCCCCGGGGCTCCGGTGTTCGGGTGCTGGATATCGGCGTGGGGGCGAACGTCATCTACCCGGTGATCGGCCATCGC
>JBDSFL010000366.1:0-2865 GCA_039919545.1 Thermoanaerobaculia bacterium
AGCGGGCCGTAGAGGGCGGCCGTGGCCGCGGCCACCGACGAGTAGGGGTCGGTCTGCGCGGAGCCGACGCCGCGCATCGCGTTCGTGGAGCAGTTCTGCTCGTGATCGGCGTGCAGGATGAACAGCACGTCGAGCGCGCGCTCGAGCACCTTGTTCACCTTGTACTGCGGCTCGGCCATCTTCTTCATCATCGACAGGAAGTTCCCCGTGTACGACAGCTCGTTGTCGGGATAGACGTACGGGAAGCCGATGGAGTGCCGGTACGTGAAGGCCGCGATGGTGGGCATCTTCGAGATGAGCCGCACCACGTGGTGCTCGCGTTTCTTGGGCTGGAAGATCTGCTTGGCGTCGGGATAGAAGGTCGACAGAGCGCCGACGGTGGAGAGCAGCATCCCCATCGGGTGCGCGTCGTGACGGAAGCCCTCCATGAACTTCTTCGTGTTCTCGTGGAGGTAGGTGTGCAGCGTGATGTGGTGCATGAAGGCGGCGAGCTCGGACTCGGTGGGCAGCTCGCCGTGCAGCAGCAGCCAAGCCACCTCGAGGAACGTCGATTTTTCCGCCAGCTGCTCGATGGGGTAGCCGCGGTACTCGAGAATCCCCTTGTCGCCGTCGATGAACGTGATGGCCGAGCGGCACGAGGCGGTGTTCGTGAACGCCGGGTCGTAGGTCATCAACCCGAAGTCGTTCTCGTCCGCCTTGATCTTCCTCAGATCGAGCGCTCGGATGGTCCCGTCCTCGATGGGCAGGTCGTAGCTCTTTCCCGTGCGATTGTCCGTGATCGTCAGCGTGTTCTTTTCCATTGCGCTCTTTCCCTCACTTCAAAAGGGTTCGGCGATTCTAAGCCCACCCGCCCGGGGTTCGTCGGTGATGCAACGGCATCGCGCCATTCCGGCCCGCGATCCTCGGCGGGCGCCTTGCTTAGAATCGCCTTGTCCACGGTGATCGGAGCGACATGAATCTCAAGCGATATCTTCTGGAAACGGCCACGCTCGTGGGAGCCGCGGCCCTCTGCGCCTTCGTGGCCAATCAGGCGGCCTCGCGCGACCGGCGCCTCGCGCTCCCGGGAAATTACCAGGAGGCGACGACCGTCCCCGTCCGCGCGGCGGAGTCGGCACCGACCCAGGCGCCTGCCCCGTCGACCGCCGCCCCGTCCGCGCCCGCTCCGGCGGAGAACGTCATCACCGGTGACGCGCCTCTCGGCGCGGCACCGCCGAAGGCCGGGCTCTCGGCAGCACAAAAACCGACGATGGCCATCTCGCCGTCTGCGGCGTCCCGTGCGACCAGAACGCCGCGTGCCGGCTCGAGCGCCGCAGCAGCAAACCCGGCGCCCGCCGGCGCGGCGACTCCGACCGGCGGCGCCGCGAATCCCTCCCCCGCACGGGAGCCGCTGACGAAGCGGTTTCCGCCGCATCCCGACAAGCCCTACACCGAGGTGACCGGCGCGGACGTCACCTGGCTGCACGCCCGCGGAGCCCTCGTGCTCGACGCGCGGCGCACCAGCGTCTACACCGAGGGGCACATCGCCGGCGCGCGCCCCTTCTCGGTCTGGGAGGCGGACGTCGACGAGAAGGTGCTCGCGCTCCTCGCCGAGGGACGCAGCCTGCAGGAGCCCGTCGTCATCTACTGCTCGGGGGGCGACTGCGAGGATTCGCACATGCTGTCCCAGAAGCTCTTCGGCGCCGGCTTCGAGAACGTGCTCGTCTATCACGATGGCTGGCCCGACTGGCAGAAGCGCGGCGGAGCGAGCCGCACGGGCTCGGCTCCATGAACCTGCTGCGCGCGCTGGCGCATCCGTGGCTCACTGTTCGGGTGCAGATCGCGCTCGGCCTCCTCTTCATCGCGGCCGCGCTGCCGAAGATCGTCGACCCGCCCTCCTTCGCGCACATGATCTTCAACTACCGCATCGTGCCGGGCTTCCTCGTGAACGGCGCGGCGCTGCTGCTCCCGTGGGTCGAGCTGCTCGCCGGGCTCGGGCTCGTGCTCGGCATCTGGAGGCGCTCCTCTTCCGTGCTGGTGGGTCTGCTCCTCCTCGCCTTCCTCTTCGGCATCGGGCTGAACCTGGCGCGCGGCAACCCCATCATCTGCGGCTGCTTCGACGTGCACGCCGCTGGCTGGAGCGCGGCCCAGAAGTTCGCGGCGATGCGGCTCGACATCCTGCGCGACCTGGGCATGCTCCTCCTGGTGGCGCAGAGCCTGTACGGGACCTACCGCATCGAGAAGGACAGCATTCTGCATGTCGGGCGCCGCGCGGCCTGATAATCGCGAGACAATTGCGGAAAACACCATGATGTCCAGCTCGCCGCGCCGGGAAATCGCGTTCCTTCGCGCGTTCGAGGGGGCGATCCGAGAAGGCGTTCTGCTGGACCGCTCGCTGGGTGGCGTGCTCGAGTCCACGCTCGAGCTCATGGACGCCGACGCCGTCGCGCTCCTGCCCGGAGCCGGCGTGCCGCCGCTCTTCAAGGCGAGCCAGACCTCCTCGGGCGGAATCGAGCAGACCTTGCAGCGGCACCTCGAGGAGGCGCTCGCGGCCAATCGCATCGTCTCCGGTGTCGAGGCGGGCGTGTCGTTCTATTCGGTGCCCATTCGCGTCGGGGAGAAGCCCTCGGGCTCCTTTGGAATGGCCGTCAAGAGTCACGGCGAACCCGCGGAGCTTGCCGAGCCGGCACGGCTCGTCGGGCTGATCCTCTCTCACCTGCTCGAGCGCGAGCGCACGGTCAGCTCGCTGATCCGCCGGCGCGACGAGGCGCTGTCCGCCGCGCTGTCCGCCGCGCTGGCGGCCGCGCCGCGGGATTCCGCCGCCCCGCCCGCGATCAACGGGGTCGAAAACGTCGCGTCGTCTCCGGCTTCGCCCGCGCCAGCCGCGCC
>JBDSFL010000456.1:0-9554 GCA_039919545.1 Thermoanaerobaculia bacterium
ACGACGAGCACGGCGGCGCACGCGAGCAGCGGATAGACCGGGAGAATGTGCCGGACGCCGATGTTGTACGAGCTCCCCATCGCGGCCAGCACGAGGACGAGCGAGCCGCCGAGGAAGGCGACGACGAGCGGATCGAGCCGCGGCCTTTTCCAGAGCGCCGTCCCGAGAGCGAGCGCCATGAGCGCCAGGAAGCTCGCCGAGCTCTTCACGAGGAACGCCACCGGGAAGTAGCTCAGGAATCCGCTTGTGGACCGCTGTCCGCGCAGAACGTTGACACCTCCGCCGATTCGGTTCTGGAGCGCGATGCGCGAGAGTCCCGCCACATAGTGGTTCAGCTCGGGCGAAACCCGCGTCAGCCGGTCGAGCAGCTCGAACGTCCGGGAGGGCGCATGCGCGCGGGAGACGAACGTCCGTACCGAATGCTCGGCGTCTTGCCGAGACATCGCGCGCATGGGGATCGCGTAGGCCGCCCAGAGCGTCACGAGAGCCAGAGCGGCACCGAGCATCGGACCCAACAATCTGCGCAGGATGATGCGCGGCTGCCAATCGCCACCCGCGGAGTTTTTCGAAGCGCGCCAGCGGCGCAATCCGTCGATGCCTGCCAGCAGCGCTACGAGCGGCACGAGGAAGATGGTCGAGAACTTGGCGGCGAGCGAGAGCCCCAGGGCAACGCCCAAGATCGCCCAGGCCGGCAGCGTGCGCTGCTCGAGCGCATGGACGGCCAGGAAGAGCGTGAGGACGAAGCCGAGCGCCGCCGCCAGGTCGGTGTGCACGAGGCCGGCGTGCGCGATCAAATTCGGCTCGAAGGAGAGGACGGCCGCCACCGCGACCCCGGCCCACGCCCCCGCACGCAGCCCGACGCCGAGCGCGGCGACGAGGACGAGCAGGACGAAGAGAACGAGAAACGGGCGTCGCGCCGCGGCGAAGAAATCCCCGGGCGGAATGCCCGCGGAGTGGCAATAGTCGCGCAGGGGCTCCGCCGTGCGGCCCGAAAAGGGCACCGGGATGCGCGGCGCCCGGGCGCCGGCCAGCGCGAGCGAGGCGCCGGCCAGCAGCTTCGTGAGGGGCGGATGCTCGAGATTGGCGTAATAGGTACCCGAAAGGACGTACTCGGCGCCGGCGTAGCAATGGAACGGCTCGTCCATCGTGGCGCTGTCGTCGCGCACGTGATCGAACACCAGCGCGCTCCCGGCACCAACGAGAAGCGCCGCCGCGACGACCGCGGCCAGCGTGGATCGGCTCGCCACGCGGAGAATTCTAATCGGCACGGAACGTAAACTCCGGGCGTGCCTCGCTCCAGCTCCATGCGGATCTCGAACACACTGTTCGTTTCCGCCGTCTTCACGCTGGCGCTCGTGATCCGCTTCCTGCCGCTTTCTGCCGCGACCGAAGGAGGCCTGCGGCTCCTGTCGCCCGACTGCTACGGGCATCTCCGGAGGTCCGCCTCGGTCGCCCGGAACTTCCCGCGGGTGCCAGTGTTCGACTCGTACCTGAATCCTCCCGACGGGGGAGTCTGGATCTGGCCGCCGCTCTTCGATCTGGCCATCGGCGGCATCGCCCGTCTGCTCTTCGGACGCGCGGCCACGCTCACGCAGGTGGCCGCCGTGGCCGCGACCCTTCCCCCGATCCTCGGCGCTCTGCACGTGCTGCCGCTCTTCGCCCTGGCCCGGCGCGCCCTCTCGGTGCGTCGCGCGCGGCTGGCGATCACCGCCTACGCCGTGATGCCGGCGGCCGCGGTGTGGAGCTGCTTCGGCCACGCCGACCACCACGTGGCGGAGGGCTTCGGGCTGCTGCTCTTTCTCTCGGCTTCGGCCGTGGTGTGCCGTGCCGGCCTCGGGCGGCGCACCGCCGCCCTCGCCTCGGCGGGGGGTGCGCTGGCGGTCGCGCTTCTCATCTGGCAGGGCGCGGTCTTCATCGCGGGGATCGGGCTCTTCTTCGCCGCGATGGCCTGGGGCGCCGCCGCCCCGCTGGTCGGAGCCGTCGCCACCGTTCTGCTGGCCTTGGGCACCGCCGCCACGCTCCGAGGCCAGATCGTTCCCTTCGCCTTCGTGTCGTTCGGCTGGTTCCAGCCTCTTCTTCTGGCCGGCGCGACGCTCGCGCTCTGCCTGCTGGCAGCGCTGAAAACACGGGGTGCCCGGCGCCTCGCCTGGCTTGCGGCGTCCGCGGCGCTCGCGCTGCTCGTGGCGCCGAACGTGGGAAATATCACGGCGGCGATCCTGCGCGGGAGCGCGTATCTCGTGACCGGCAATCCGCAGGGTTCGGGCGACGACTTCGCCGACGGCGGGTACCTCTCTTACCCACAGGACTTCCTGCGGATCGTGGCCGAGGCGCAGCCGCTGCTGCGCGCGCCGTGGGGGGCGAGCCTGGGGCGCGCCCTTCAGCAGCTCTCGCCCGGGCTCCTCGTGCTCCCCTTCGCCCTCGCGCTCTGGGCCTGGACCGTGGTGCGCCGGCGTCCGCTGGACGGACGGCCCGCCGTCCGCTTGCTCCTCGTGCTCTTCGGCGGCGCGCTCCTGGCGATGACGATCTTCCAGGTGCGCAACGTCTATTACCTCGCCATCTTCAGCGCGCTCGCCCTGGCCGAGCTGGTCGGGCGGGTGCGCTTGGGCGGGCGTCTGCTCGGCCCCGTTGCCGCGCCGCTCCTCACGCTCGCCCTGGTCGCCGTTCCGGGCCGATCCGTGCTCGCGCACATGAAGAGCTATGCCGATGCCCCGGGGTGGGACCTGCTCGACCTGCTCGAGCGGCTGAGGCAGCTCGACCCGCCCGCGGTGGACCCCGCGGTATTTCCACAGCCCCGACCGGGTGCCATCGCGTCCGTGATGGCGCCCTGGGCGGCCGGCCACTTCGTGACGGCGCTCGCCCAGCGGCCCGCAGCGGCCGACCCCCTCGTGTATGGCTGGCGGCGTCAGTGCCGTCTCTACAGCACGCCCGACGACGCGGAGGCGCTGCAGATCCTCCACGCCGCGCGCTGCCGCTACCTCGTCACGATGGATCTTTCGCCGGTGCTCCCGTCCTACGCCGCGGCCGCGGGGCGCGCGGGGACTCCGCTCTCGCGGATGTTCGCGCTGCGCATGCATCGCTCAGCGGAGCTGCACCCGGCGCCGTTCCTCACGCGCGTGCTCGACTCGAGCACCGCCGCGCGCGGCCCCGACGGGGTGCTCACGCCGCGCTTCCGGGTGTTCCGCGTGGAGGGCGTGGCGGATGAATCCCCGGCGCGCACGTTGCCGGACGTCGCGAACGTCGCGGGCGTTTCGAACGTCGCGGACCTCGCGAACGCCGCACCGGCTGCGGGCGTCCCGTGAACGGCGGAGCCTTGACGCCGAGCGTGGCACCCGAGTCTTCCCGCGTGAGTACGAGGACAGGCCTTGCGCTCGTCGGGTTCGTCCTCGTTCTCGTCGCTTTTCAAAATCGCGACCTCCTGTCCGGTCGATCGGTCCCGTTCTACCGTGACCTCGGCACGACGCAGGTTCCTGCTCGCGCCCTCTCCGCCGAGCTGGGCACCGCTCGCACCAACCCGCATGCGTCTTTCGGGCAGCCCTACCTGGGTAACCCGAATTTCGTTCTCGCCTATCCCTTCCCGCGCGGCGTGCGCCGGGTCGGGCTGCACCTTCTGACGCACCTGGCCCTCGGTCTTCTGGGAGCGTTCTTCCTCTTTCGCCAGCAGGTACGCTCGACTCAAGCGGCGCTCTTCGGCGCGCTCTCGTACGGCCTCTCCGGCTTCGTCGTCTCCTCGGCCGCTTTCCTGAACGCCACGACGACGATCGCGTGGATGCCCTGGGTCCTCGGCACGGTGATCTGGCTCCGCCGGGCGGCGGGGAGAGAGCGCGGTGTCGCGCTGATGGCGCTGACCGTGACGATCGCCTTGCTCGTGCTGGGCGGAGAGCCCGCGCTGGCTCTGCTCGCGCTCCTCGTGGCGGCAGGCCTCGCGCTCTCGGGCCCGCGCGGGACACGCCTCCGCACCAGCATCGCGCTGGCGGGATCGGGAATCGTGTCGGCGCTCCTGCTCTCCCCCTGGCTGCGCGAGATCTACCGCGCCTCGAGCTTCTCCTCACGAACGATGCGCGGATTCTCGTTCGGCGAGTTCGCCGCGGCGTACCTTCACCCGGCGCGATTTCTCGAGACGCCGTTTCCCCTGCTCTTCGGCGATCCCTCGCGTCTGCTCGCCGGCGGCTTCTGGGGCTTCGCCGTCACGCAGGGAAACCCGCCGTACCACGCCTCCCTCGCCTTCGGCATCCTCTCCTCGACGCTGGCGCTCGTCTTCGTCTTCTCTCCTCGCCGCGGTGAGGGGCGCTTCTGGATCGCGACGGGCACGATCGCGCTCGTGCTCTCGATGTTCCCCGCGCTCCCGCAGGCGCGCCTTCTCTATGCAGTGCTCACCCCCGTCCATCTGTTCCGCTACCCCGTCAAGGCGCTCCTGATCTTCACGCTCGCGCTCGGCGCGCTGGCGTCCATCGGCGCCGATCGCCTCCTCACGCGGGAGGAATCGTCTCTTCCCCGCTTCCGTCTCCGCGCCTCGCTCGTCCTCCTCGTGCCAGCCGGTCTGCTCGCGCTCGCGGCGCTGATCGTCCGCCTCCGGCCCGATCTCCTGCAGCGTCTCTTGCTGGCCGGCTGGAATCCGAGCTGGAAGACCGACCCCCGCCTCGTGCTGGTGCCCATCTCCTCGCGGCTCCCGCAGCAGGCGCTCCTCGCCGCCGCGCTGCTGCTCGTCGCCTCGATCCTGCTGAGGCGGGGCGCGCGCGACCCGCGGGGCGTTCTGATCCTGCTCGGAGCGGTCTCGATCGAGATGCTCGTCGCCACGCAAACGCTCCTGCCGCGGGTGCCCACCGCCTGGTACACCGAGCCGTCGCCGCTGGTGAAACGCATCGCCGCGCTGCCCGGCCGCGTCTTCGAGCGCGCGGCCAAGGATCTGGATCCCATTCGCCGCGGCCTCTTCGGGAATCCAGACACGGACGACCTCACGGCGATCGCGCGCGTGCAGACGAGCCAGGGCTGGGCCGCGACCGGCTCACCCTTCGGTCTGCGGTATGCCTACGATCAGGATCCCGACGGCAGCTACACCATCCTGAACCGCATGGCCACCGACGTCGTCAACGGGCGCGACTGGACACGAAAACTGAAGTGGCTGCGCGCCGGCGGCGTGGGATCGGTGCTCGCGTGGAATGTGCCGCCCGCAATCGCCGGGCTGGAATTGATCGAGGTCGACGAGCTCCGCAAGGGACCGACGAAGCTGTACCGCGTCACGGATCCCCTCCCCGGAATCCGGCGAGCCTCGAGGGTCACGCCAACAGGCTCGGTGAGCGAGACGGTGGAAAGCTTCGAGAAGGCGGACTTCGATCCGCGAACCGATGTGCTGACGTACGGCACGCTCCCGCCAGGGTTCACAGCGAAAACGATCGACCCGGGCGCCTCGGCCCGCGTGATCACCGAGCAACCAGACAGGCTCACCATCGAAACGAATGGAAGCGCGCCCGCGGTAGTTCGAATCGATCGCAGCTACACACCGCGCGTGAGGGCCCGAGTGAACGGCAAGGAAACGCGAGCGGTCGTCGCGGACCTGCACCTCATCGGAATTCCTGTCGGAAAAGGTCAGAGCCTCGTCGAGGTCGAGCTCGGAAGGTAACGACCGCTCGGGGTTCAGGTCCAGCCGGTGGCCACCGGGGTCGCTCGTCCTTCGAGAGTCGCAAACGTCAGCGACCGCACCGCGATTGCGGTGGATCCGGCGAGTCCCTCCACCACGTCGGGCAACGTCACGAAGGCGACGCCGTCCGCTCTCCAGGCCGCGACCTGCCGCTCGAACAGAGGCGCCAGAGCACGCCCCCCCTCGATCTCGGTGTGAATCGAATGAACGGCCGCGCCGGCCGCGTCGTTCACCTGCGCACGAAGCAGCTCGATCGTTCCCTCTCGCGCGTCGGCCGAGGCACCGAAGCGATCCGACGCGAGCAGCTCGTCCAGCGTCGGCAGCGTCGAGGGAATCTCGATCACCGTCGAAGGGCTTCCGTCGGTGCGCCGCGCATGGAAAGGCTCTCCCCCACGCGTGTCCGACGTGATGCGGATGCCGTGCTGTTGCTGCACCTCGGCGCTGAGAGCCGTCGCCGTCCATCCTGGCGCGGCCGAGAGCACGGCGCGCTCGCCGAAGATCTCCGAGAAACGCGTGTGCTGCCGCCCCAGGATCGAGTCGATCTCCTCGCGCGTCATTCCAGGCAGCCGGTCGTGCCAGTCGATGTGGTCCCAGGCATGGATACCGATCGCGTGCCCCGCCGCCTGCACTTCGCGCATCCGCGCGATGGCGTCCCGTTTCGTGCCGATGTCGGGCGCGGGGAGCAGCGTGCCGTACAGCATCGTCTTGATTCCATACGACGCCGCGGGATTGGCGCGCAGGACCTTCTTGATGAAACCCTTCTTGAAGATGCGCTTCACCGCCTTGCCCGTGTTGTCGGGTCCGAGCGAGAAGAAGAAGGTGGCGCGGATTCCCTCGCGGGCGAACAGGTCGAGGAGACGCGGAATCCCCTCCAGCGTCCCCACGTAAGTGTCCACGTCGACCTTGAGCGCGAGCCGCGCCAACTAAACTTCCGGAGGGTTGCGGCTCTTCAGGTAGAAGTCGAGCGTCTTCTTGAGTCCCGTCTTGAAGTCGGTCTTCGGCTTCCAGCCCAGCAGCGCTTCGGCCTTCTTGATCGAGGGCACCCGGTTCAGGACGTCCTGATAGCCGGCCCCGTAATACTCGCCGGAGGAGACGGTGATGACCTTGGCCTTCTTCGCGAGCGACGCGAATTTCGGATACTTCGACACCGCCTCGATGAGCTCGTGCGCCAGCTCCTTGATCGAGAGGTTCTCGGTGGGGTTGCCGATGTTGAAGATCTGGCCGTCGGCCTTCCCCCCTTCGTTCACCAGCACCTTCATGACCGCGTCGATGCCGTCCTCGATGAACGAGAACGTCCGCTTCTGGCTCCCGCCGTCCACGAGCTTGATCGGCACGCCGTAGAGGATGTTGTGCAGGAACTGCGTGAGCACCCGGCTCGAGCCCTCTTTCGGCGCCTCGATGTCGTCGAGGTTCGGCCCGTACCAGTTGAACGGCCGGATCAGGGTGAAGCGAAGCCCCTGCGCATGTCCCATGGCCCAGATGACGCGATCGAGCAGCTGCTTGGAGGCCGAGTAGATCCAGCGCTCCTTCTGGATGGGCCCGTAGACGAGCGGCGACGTGTCCTCGTCGAATTCCTTGTCGGCGCACATGCCGTACACCTCCGAGGTGGAGGGGAAGATCACACGCGTGCCGTACTTGGCCGCCATCTTCACGATGCGCAGGTTCTCCTCGAAGTCGAGCTCGAACACCGAGAGCGGGCTCTTCACGTACGACGCGGGGGTAGCGATGGCCACCAGCGGCAGCACCACGTCGGCCTTCTTCACGTGGTACTCGATCCACTCGTGGTTGATCGAGATGTCCCCCTCGAGGAAGCGGAACCTCTCGTGGGTGAGGAATTCGGTGATGCGGTCGCTCCCCACGTCGAGCCCGTACACCTCCCAGTCGGTGGTCGTCAGGATGCGCCGGGTGAGGGCGTTTCCGATGAAACCGTTGACGCCCAGGATCAAGACGCGCATATCGGACTTCCTTCTACGGCTCGCGCCGTGCTCGTTTTGCTACCCGCGCGAGAGGATATACGTGCGGAATTGCGAGGCGTCCATCTCGGGTCCGCCCTCGGGCTGGGCCGAGAGGATCTCCACGGGACGGTCGTCGCCGCAGTACACGATCACCGACCTCTCGGTGAGCTCGACGTGCCCCGGGAAGATGTCGTGTCCGCCGTAGGGCGAGAGGCTGGTCCGCCAGATGGTCACCTTGGGGCCGAAGACGTCCGTGAACGCGCCCGGCCAGGGCCGGGCGACGGCGCGCACGAGGTCGTGCACTTCCTTGGCGGGATTCGTCCATTCGATGTGCCCGTCTTCGGGACGGCGCCCGCCGAAGTAGCTGCCGTGGCTGAGATCCAGCCGCACGCGCGGCGCCGTGCCCGCAATCAGCTTCGGCCAGGAGCGCTCCAGCACCGAGACGGCCGCGTCGCCCACGCGGCGAGCCACCGCGAGCACCTGATCGTCGGCGCCGATGGGAACGGCCTCCTGGTCCACGAGATCTCCCGCATCGGGCTTGTCCACCATGTAATGCAGCGAGGCGCCCGTGGTGGTCGCCCCTTTGAGGATTGCCCAGTTGATGGGAGAGCGGCCACGGAACGCCGGCAGGAGCGAGCCGTGCATGTTGAGCGCTCCGCGCTTCGGAATGGCCAGCACGCCGCCGGGAATCAGCTTGCGGAAGTAGAACGAGAAGAGGAAGTCGGGCGCGGCGGCGCGGATGCGCTGAGCGTCGTCGAGGGCGTTCAGATCCTCGGCGAGAAGGACCGGGATGCCGCGCTCCCGGCCGAGATCGGCCATGGATTCCCACCAGCGCTCCTCGCCGAGATGATCGGGATGCGTGACGATGAGCCGCACGTCGGCGCCGGAATCGACGAGCCAGCGCGTGCAGCGGTAGCCGACGTCGCTGTAGCCCGCGACCACGATGCCGCCCCCTGTGCCGCTCGCGCTCATTCGTGGACCTTCCGGATCAGGAAGCGGGGCCGGCCGCGGACCTGCTGATAGATGCGCCCCACGTATTCCCCCACGATCCCGATTCCCGCCATTGCCACCCCCATCACGACGAATGCCAGCGCGAAGAGCGTGAACACTCCCTCGGCCTCGGCGCCCGCGAGCAGCCGCCGGAGCAGGAGGAAGACGCCGAACCCCACGCCGAAGAGCGCGACCACGAATCCGAACAGCGTGAAGAGCTGCAGGGGCACGACGGAGAAGCCGGTCATCAGGTCGAAGTTGAGGCGGATCAGCTTGTAGAGCGAGTACTTCGATTCCCCCGCGGTGCGCTCGGCGTGCGCCACCTCGATCTCCACCGGACGGCGCGCGTACTGCTGCGCCAGCGCCGGGATGAACGTGGAGACCTCGTCGGAGGCGGTCATCACGTCGACGACGTCGCGGTGGTAGCCCCGCAGCATGCAGCCGTAGTCGTTCATCTTCATGCCCGTGAGGAGCGCCGTCGTGCGGTTCACGAGCCGCGAGGCGGCCTTGCGGAAGAAGCTGTCACGCCGCTGGGCACGCACGGTGGCCACGACATCGTGCCCGAGGTCCATCTGCGCCACGAGCTTCGGGATCTCCTCCGGCGGGTTCTGCAGGTCGGCATCGAGCGTGATGACGTACTCGCCGTCCGTGGCGCTGAACGCCGCCATGATGGCCATGTGCTGGCCCGCATTGCGGACCAGCTCGACCACCTTCACGACGCCCGGGTTTTTCGCGGCGGCCTCGCGCAGCAGCTCGAGAGAGCGGTCGCGCGAGCCGTCGTCCACGAAGACGACCTCGAACGGGCGCCGCATGGCCTCCAGCGCCGGGAGCAGGCGGGGGAGAAGCGCCGGAAGGTTTCCTTCCTCGTTGTAGACCGGGATCACGACGGAGACCTTCCCGGCAATCACGTCTCGGGTTTTCACGTGCGGCGATTCTAGCCCGGCCGGTTCCCGGCCGTCCGCCGCCCTGCCTCG
>JBDSFL010000493.1:0-5804 GCA_039919545.1 Thermoanaerobaculia bacterium
CGGAAGCTAGACTCGCGAAACTAGCTACCGAGATGCTCCGCGACATCGACGCGGAAACCGTCGACTTCGGGCCAAACTACGACGAGTCCTCGGCCGAGCCGCTCGTGCTTCCGGCTCGCTTCCCGAACCTGCTGGTCAACGGCTCCTCCGGGATCGCCGTCGGCATGGCGACGAATATCCCGCCGCACAACCTCGGCGAGGTGATCGGCGGCGTTCAGGCCTACCTCGACGACCCCGAGATCGACACCGAGGGCTTGATGGCTCACATCAAGGGGCCCGACTTCCCTGGCGGCGGAACGATCATGGGCTCCGCCGGTATCCGCGACGCCTACCGCTCCGGCCGGGGGTCGGTCCGGGTGCGCGCCAAGGCGCACATCGAGCCGATCAAGAGTGGCAAGGAGGCGATCATCGTCTCCGAGCTCCCGTTCATGGTCAAGAAGGGCGGTGACGGTGGGCTGATCACGAAGATCGCCGACCTCGTCCGCGACAAGAAGATCACCGAGGTCTCCGACCTCCGCGATGAGTCCGACCGGTCCGGAATGCGCTTGGTGATCGAGCTCAAGCGCGACGCGATCCCGAAGGTCGCGTTGAGCAAGCTCTACAAGCACACCCAGATGCAGTCGAGCTTCGGCGTCAACATGGTGGCGCTGGTCGACAACGTCCCCCGGACCCTCTCCCTGAAGGAGATGATCCACCACTACGTCGGCCATCAGCGCGAGGTGATCATCCGGCGCACGCAGTACCAGCTGCGCCAGGCCGAGGCCCGCGCCCACGTGCTCGAGGGCATCCTCATCGCGCTCGACAACCTCGACGCGGTGATCGCTCTGATCCGCGCCTCCGCCAACCCGGATGAGGCTCGCGAGGGCCTGATCGAGAAGTTCGAGCTGACCGAGATCCAGGCGCAGGCCATCCTCGACATGCGCCTGCAGCGGCTCACCGGGCTCGAGCGCGACAAGATCGTCGCCGAGTTCCAGGCTGTTCTGGCCACCATCCTCGATTTGAAAGACATCCTGGCCCGCCCCGAGCGCGTCACCGCGATCGTGAAGGCCGAGCTGCTCGACATCAAGGAGCGCTTCGGCAGCCCGCGGCGCACCGAGATCGTCGCCGAGTCGGGCGACTTCGACATCCTCGACCTCATCGCGGAAGAGGAAGTCGTCCTCACGATCACGCGGGGCGGCTATGCCAAGCGCTCGCCGCTGTCGCTCTACCGCGCGCAGAAACGCGGCGGCAAGGGGCGCACCGGCGCCGGGACGAAGGAAGAGGATCTCGTCGAGCACCTCTTCGTCGCCTCCACGCACGACTACCTCCTGGTCTTCACGAACAAGGGGCGGGTCCACTGGGTGAAGGTGTACGACGTGCCCTCGCTCGGCCCGACGACGCGCGGCAAGGCGCTGGTGAACCTCATCCAGGTGGAGCCGGGCGAGCAGGTGGCCGCGATGGCCACCACGCGCGAGTTCCCCGACGACCGCTATCTCCTCTTCGCCACCAAGAACGGCCTCGTGAAGAAGACCGTTCTGTCGGCCTACGGCAACCCGAGGCAGGCCGGCATCATCGCCATCAACCTCGAAGACGGCGACGAGCTCCTCTCCGTGCACATCACCGACGGCGCGCGGCAGGTGTTCCTCGGCACGCGCAACGGCATGGCCATCAAGTTCACCGAGACCGACGTGCGCCCCACCGGCCGCGACACGACGGGCGTCAAGGGCATCGAGCTGAAGAACGGCGACGTCGTCGTCGAGATGGACCTCGTGGACGAGAACGGGCGCGTGCTGGCCGTCACCGAGTTCGGCTACGGCAAGCAGACCGCGGCTTCGGAATATCGCCACCAGACTCGCGGCGGCTCGGGCGTCATCAACGTGAAGATCACCGAGAAGAACGGTCCCGTGGTCGGCCTCAAGACCGTCTCCGAGGGCGATCAGCTGCTCCTGATCACCGAGCAGGGAATCCTGATCCGCTTCGCCACGAAAGACGTGCGCGAGACGGGCCGCTCGGCCGTCGGCGTGCGGCTCATCGACCTCGATCCCGGCGACAAGGTCGTCGCGGTGGCCAAGCTGGCCGAGCGGGACGAGGACGTGGACGCCGCGGCACCGCTGGCCCCGCCGGATTCAACGGATCCGTCCTCGGAACCCGAACCCGAAACCCCCAATTCGTCCGGCACCGCCACGCCGGGCAAACCCGAAACGGAAACCTGAAAACCCCATGAGATTTTTTCTCGACACCGCAGATGCCGACGAAGCCCGCCGCGTGAAGGAGTGGGGGCTGCTGGACGGCGTCCTGCTGCGCCCCGAGGCAGCCGCCCAGGCCGGCAAGGACGTGCGCCGGCTCCTCTCCGAGCTGGCCCAGGCGGGGGACGGCCCCGTGATCGCCACCCTCGCCGCCGGCGAGCCCAAGACCATGTACAAAGAGGCGCGCGAGCTGCACAAGCTGGGCAAGAACATCGTGCTCCGCGTGCCGATGACGCGCGAGGGGCTGCGCGTCGTGCGCCTGCTGGGCGACGAGCAGATCGCCACCGACGTGGGCCTCGTGTTCACGGCCACGCAGGCGCTACTCGCCGCGCGCGCCGGAACCGCGTATGTCTCGCCCTCCGTGGGCGGCCTGGACGATTCCGGGCACATCGGCATGGACGTCGTGGAGTCGATCGTTAGGATCTACGACAACTTCGGCCTGCAGACGCAGATCGTGGTGCAGGGCGTCCAGAATCCGATTCACGTGCTGGACGCGGCCACGATGGGTGCCGACGTGGTGGCGCTTCCGTTCTCCGTGCTCGACAAGCTGTTCGATCACCCGCTCACGGCGGCCGGCGTCGCCGCGCTGAGGATGCCGGCGGCCGAAGGCCCGCGCCGCATCAATTGACCGGGACGGCGATAAGGGCCCGATCGCGGCGTGTCGTTCGGTCGGCCGTGGCCGGGACGGCGATAAGGGCCCGCTAGCGGCGTTGTCGTTCGGTCGGCCGTGCTCGACGGGGCGCTGCCCCGCCTGCGCTGCCTCCCTCCTCCGCCTTGCTATCGAACCCTTCTCGCCGTCCCTGGAGCGCAGCGCATTGAGAATAGTTCGGGGAAACAACGCGCTAAGATTCGCTCATGCCGCTTTCCCGTGAACGCGCCGTGGATCTTTCGCATCGCTTGATGGAGCGCATCAAGGCGGCTCCGGGGCTCGAGGTCGTGAAGGATCGCGAGCTCGTTCGGAACCAGGCCGTGAAGGCTCTCAACGACTGGGACCGCGAGCTCGACAAGCTCACCGCGGACGTGAAGAAGCGCGTGAGCGCGCGCGCGCGGCGCGTGCCCGAGGGCTCGCGGCAGTGGGACCTGCTGGTGAACGAGGAGCTCGAGAAGGAGCTGGCGGCTTACATCGGACGGGGAGAGTAGGAGAGGAGAACAGAAGAGGAGAACAGGAGCGGAGCGGAGAGTCGTCCCATCCAACCGACGGGGCCCTGCGCCCCCGGTCCGCGCCTTTCCTCGGTGGTTCGTTGCGCGCGGCCATTTGGTTGGCCTTCATACCCTCCGCCATTTGCGTTGGTCTAGGCCAAGCGCTACCTTCGTCCCATGGCCAGCGCAACGTCTCCGGAACGGCGATCGGCTTCCCTGAACGCCAAGGCACCCGAGCCTCTCCGCGTCCCGCTCTATCGCACCATCGCCGATACGGTGATCCGCGACATCCGGCGTGGTCGGTACGCGGAAGGCGCGCGCCTTCCGCCCTCGCGAGACCTCGCCACGCTCCTGGACGTGAACCGCGCGACCGTGCATCAGGCGCTGCAGCTGCTCAAGCGCGAGGGGTGGATCGAGACGAACAAGGGGGGCGGCACGCGCATCACCCGCCGCTCGGCCGCGCCGCCCGTGGTGGGCCCCGCGCCCGCGTGGGACCGCATCGCGTCGTCCCTCCTCGCGCGCATCGTGGCCGAGGCGCCGGCGCCCGAGCCCACCGCTTCCATCGCCCACGACCTCTCGCGGCTGGCGCCAGACGAACGCGAGTTTCCCGCCGAGGTCTTCGCAGCGCTCCTGGCCGAGTGCGCGCGTGACAGCAGCCTGCTGTCTTACGGCTCCCCGTTCGGCTATCGGCCCCTGCGCGAGACGCTGGCCGCGCGCCTGGCCCAGCGCGGGATTCCCGCGGATCCCGACGCGCTCCTGATCGTGAACGGCGCGCAGCAGGGGCTCGACCTCATCACGCGCGCGCTCGTGGATCCGGGCGATGGCGTGGCCGTCGAATCCCCCAGCTACTCGGGGGCGCTGGCGCTTTTCCGCGCGCACCGCGCGCGCCTGCTGGGCGTGCCGCTGGACGCCGAGGGTCCCGCGCTCGAGGCCTTCACCCGCGCGCTGCGCGAGCAGCCCAAGTTCTTCTACACGATTCCCGATTTCCAGAATCCCACCGGGCTCCTGGCGTCGGCCGAGCGTCGTCAGCAGATGGCCTCTGCCGCCGCGGCCGCGGGCGTCTTGCTGGTGGAAGACGCCTTCGACGCGGACCTCTCGGTAGAAGGGGAGCTGCCGCCGCCGCTCGCGCGGTTCGCTCCGGGCCACGTCGCTCACCTCGGCACCATCTCCAAGGCGCTCTTCCCGGGCGTGCGGGTGGGCTGGATCAGCGCCCCGAAGGAATTCATCCATCGCCTCGCGGCGCTCAAGCGCGTGGGCGAGCTGACCTCGCCGCCGGTGCTGCAGGCCGCGCTGAACCTGTTCCTGACGCGGGGAGAGTACGACCGGCACCTTCAGCGGATGCGCAACCGGCTGCGCTCGCGCCTGGCCGTCGCGCACCGCACCGTGAAGGACCGCTTCCCGATCGAGAGCCGGTGCGACCGCCCGTCGGGCGGGTACGTGCTCTGGATCCAGCTCCCCGCTGGCGTCTCCGGTCGCCTTCTCGCCGCGGCCGCGCGCGAAAGAGGGGTCCTCGTGTCGGCGGGAGCCGACTTCCAGCCCGACCAGTCCGACGTGCCGGCCCTGCGCATCAGCGTGGCGCGGGGGACGGGACCCGAGATCGAGAAGGCGCTGGAGATCGTGGGCACGCTGGCCCGCTCGCAGGCGCGACAGGCTCTGCGCCTCGGCGCGGGGCGTGCGGCCGCCAAGACCGTCAGCAGCGGCGTCGAACGCGAGGAAGCCCTGATCCAGATCTGAACGCAAGAAAATGCCCGCGTGCCCCGCGCACGCGGAGCCGCACCCGAGCAGCACCACCACGAAAGGAAGAAGACCAAATGACCGGTATCCCTCCCTCCCCGTTTGCAAGCGACGCGTTCCGCGTGAAGGTCGGCCTGGCCGAGATGATCAAGGGCGGCGTGATCATGGACGTGGTGAACGCCGATCAGGCCCGCATCGCCGAGGACGCCGGCGCGGCCGCCGTCATGGCGCTCGAGCGCGTCCCGGCCGACATCAGGCGCGACGGCGGCGTGGCGCGCATGTCTCCCATCAGCAAGGTGCGCGAGATCGAGGCCGCGGTCTCGATTCCCGTGATGGCCAAGTGCCGCATCGGGCATCTCGCCGAGGCGCGCATGCTCGAGGCGCTGCAGGTCGACTTCATCGACGAGTCCGAGGTCCTCACGCCCGCCGACATCGAGCACCACGTGGACAAGTGGAAGTTCACGGTGCCGTTCGTCTGCGGTGCGACGAATCTCGGCGAGGCGCTGCGAAGGATCTCCGAGGGTGCCGCGATGATCAGGACGAAGGGCGAAGCGGGCACAGGCGACGTCGTCAGCGCCGTGACGCATATGCGCGCCGTGTTCGGAGCCATTCGCGGCCTCCAAACGCTGCGCGAGGACGAGTTGTACGCGGCCGCCAAGGAGCATCGAGCACCCTACGAGCTGGTGCGCTGGGTCGCGGAGAACG
>JBDSFL010000592.1:0-6162 GCA_039919545.1 Thermoanaerobaculia bacterium
GTCGTGCCCGTAATACTTGCGCGCGATCTCGAGGTACAGCTTGTCGAGGGAGTCGCCGGTGATCGCTTCGCCCTTCTCGGCCTGCTCGTGGATGCGCAGCTCGAACTCGGCGAACTGCGTCTGGCGGAATACGGTGCCCTTGGCGCCTTCGAGATACTCGCCGAGCAGCGAGAGCCGCGCGGCGTCGTCCGGGATCTTCTTGAGCATGGTGTCGATGAGGAGCGCTTCGTTGAAGGTGGAGGCGACCTCCGCCACGAAGATCGGGTAGTTCGCATCGGGGTAAGGCTGGTTCTTGTTCGAGTAGTAGCTCTGCATGGTGTGCCCGAGCTCGTGCGCGAGAGTGGACATGTCGCTGTACTTGCCGTTGTAGTTCAGCAGCATGTACGGGTGCACGTCGTAGGCGCCGCCGTTGGAGTAGGCGCCAGGACGCTTTCCTTCGGAGGGGTACATGTCGATCCAGCGCTCGTTGAACGCCTTGTTGATCGTGGCCACGTAGTCGGCGCCGAGCGGAGCGACTGCGGCCAGGATGTTGGCCTGCGATTCGGCGGTCGTGTACTCGAGGTCGACCCCCGGGAGCAGCGATGCGTAAAGATCGTAGTAGTGCAGCGAGTCGACCCCGAGGATGCGCTGCCGCAGCTTGAGGTAGCGATGAAACGTCGCCAGGTTCGCGTTCACGCCCGTCACGAGGTTCTGGTAGACCGACACGGGAACGGCGTTCGGATCGAGGGCGCTCTCGAGCGACGAGCTGTACTTGCGGGCGCGGGCGATGAACATGTCCTTCGAGACGTTGCCCGAGAGCTGTGCTCCGAACGTGCGGCGGAACTCCTCCCGCTTGCCGAAGAAAGTCGCGAAGACCTTCTTTCGATCCTCGCGGTTTGGCACCGCCCGATAGAGGGAGAAGGTCGACGAGTCGAGCTTCACCTTCTTGCCGTCCGAGAGCGTCACCTCGGGGTTGGGGAAGTCTGCATCCGAGAAGATTCCGAAGATCGTCTGCGCCGTGCCGGTGACGAGGCCGGCGTCGGCGAGGATCTTCTCCTCGCCTTCGGTGCCTGTGTGGGCCTTCCGGCGAAACAGGTCGTCGACGGAATGCCGGTAGGCCTGGAACTTCTTGTCCTTGGCCAGGAAGCCATCCACGGTCGACCGGTCCATCTTCAGGATCTCGGGCTCGACGAAGGATGTCTTGGCGGCGAAATCCGAGCCGAGCTGCGTCATCTCCTGCTTCAACGCCTGGTACTTCGTCTCACGCGTGTCCTCGTCGGAATGCATCGACGCGTAGACGAACAGCCGTGAAAACTCCTTGTTCAGGCGGCTCTGGAGCTCGAGGCAGGCCAGCAGCCGCTCGGGCGACTGCGACAATGTGCCTCGGAACTTCTCGAGCGCCGGCAGCTCGGCCACGAGCTTCTTCTGTGCCGTCTTCCAGGCCTCGTCGCTGGGGTAGATCTCGGTGAGATTCCACTTGTCGCGGTCGGGGGTGCTGGCCCGATCGCGGGATTGGGCTTGCACCGGTAGCGCGAGGAGCATGAGGGACAGCCCGGTCAGGGTGGCGGAGCGCAGGGGCATCTTCATGGGTGCTCTTACGCATGAAAACGGGCCAAGTTTCCGTTCTGCGATCCGGAAATCCCCGGCGAACGTCAATTCCGAGGCTGGTTGGGGCGAAATCCCTTCAGGAGCCGCTCGAGCCTGCCGAACTCGATCGGTTTCACCAGATGGGCATCGAAGCCAGCTTCGCTCGACCGGACCTTGTCGGACGCCTGTCCATACCCGGTGAGAGCAACGAGACGCAGGAGCTGGTGATCAACACGAAGTCGCCGCCCGAGCTCGTAGCCGTCCATGATCGGAAGGCCGATATCGAGGAGCGCGATCTGAGGTCGAAAGCCCTCCGCAACGAGCAGCGCGGAAGGCCCATCGTACGCCGTGCTCACGAGATACCCCGCGTCCGTCAACGCCTCGGAAAGCATTTCGGCCGCATCCTCGTTGTCGTCCACCACCAGCACGCGCTCGCCGTTCCCGGCCGCGGGCGAGGGACTGCTGACAATCGCGCTCGGCTGGTCGCTCGAAGCCGATGTGGGCTCGGCGGCTCCCGCCCAGGGAAGCTCCACGATGAGCTCGCTCCCCGTGCCCAGCCCGTCACTCACGGCTCGAACGGTTCCGCCGTGCCGCGTGACGAGATTTTTGACGATGGCCAGACCGAGTCCGAGCCCCCCCTGGGAGCGCTCGACCGACTGCTGCTGCTGGATGAATTGCTCGAAGATCGACTCGAGCATATGAGGCTCGATCCCGAAGCCCTCGTCCTTCACACGCACGACGACACTCTGGTCGGCTCGGCTCGCTGAAAGGACGACGTGCGTGCTCGTCGCGCTGTACTTGGCGGCATTCGTGAGGAGATTCGAAAATACCTGAGCCAGGCGATCGGGATCGGCATCCACGAGGAGTCCGAGAGTCGGAACCTCCACGGTGAGCTTTTGATTCTTCTGCTCGAAAAGCGGGCTGGCAGCCTCCACGGCCTGAACGATCACGGCAGACAGCTCGAGACGTTCCCTTCGAAGCTCGACCTTGCCGCGCGCGATTCGTGAGACGTCAAGAAGATCGTCCACGAGGCGCATCAGCTGGACCACCTGGCGCTCGAGAATGTGCTGCTCTCGCGAAGTGTGACCCTTGAGACGCATCATCCGGAGAGCGGTCAAGATCGGCGCGAGGGGATTTCGCAGCTCGTGCCCGAGCATGGCCAGGAACTCGTCCTTGGTACGGGCGGCCTCCTCCGCGCGGCCGTGTGCTTCGGCCAAAGACTTCGCCTGGCGCTCCAAATCAGATCGAACCGTGTCGAGCGAGGCCGCGAGCGTCACGGCATGGTGGGCATCCTGGCGAGCGACTCGAATTTCTCCCGTTGCCGCAGTCAGGGCGTGCTCCGCTCGCAGCGTCGCTCCGAGCAACGGAAGCAGCTCGACGATCTGTTCGATCTGGACCGGATCGCATCCGGCGCCCACGAACACGAGAGCGACTCCGGAGCCGGAGCACGCCACGACGGAAGCCAGAGAGCCGGACACCGGGTAGGCCACTCTTCCCTCATGCAGGCCGGGCGTTCTGCATTGCCTGAGAAACGCTCGCCACTCCGAGCCGCCGGCGATCGTCTGCGGGAGGCCAGGGGCAGGAAGGAGCTCCTCGACCTCGGAATCCTCGACGAAGATCAGGAGCGCTTCGGCTCCCATACCGGCTGCCAATGCCGCGGCTCCTCGAATTCGAGCCGCGGCGTCGGCGAGATCCGCGACGAGCTTGATCGCATGCACGTGCCGGCTAGTCCGGGAAGACCATCACCACGGCGGTGCAATTGTGGAATCCTCCGAACTGTCCCTGTGCACGGGCAATCTGACCGTACGTGTTACATCCGACGAGCTCGGCGCCCCCGAGCATCTTCGCGACGGAATCGATCTCGAAGCCGAACACGTCGCCCATGCGCAGGCGCGTGGCCACGCAGTCGAACAAGAGCGCCGCCCCCGGCTTTTCCCCGTTCAGAGCCAGGAGCGCGGATCCGGCAGCGCTGGAGGCAGCCGTGATGGCCGACTCGGCGGTGGCTTTCATGATGTGGACCCGAGCTCCGGTCGGGACCTCCGCGGCGCAGCTCACGGAGCCATCCTCGTTCACGGCCAGGGGTACGCGGAGCCGATGTCCGTTGCCGGTATCGATGCCGATGATGTTGTGCAGGAAGAAGGGAAGGGGAACCGTCCGATCGAACGACTGATTCGTCCCCTTCGCGTGCTCCTCGAACGCCTCGACGGCAGGGGCTCCGTTCAGGCTGTAGACGCGTAGACCCGAGGCCTCGGTGACCCGAAGCGCCTTGCTCGCAGGCGTCCATCCATGTCCGACGCCGATGCCGATGGGCCTGTCCGAGAGGAATTCGAGCCCGACAACCGCGTCAGAAAAAGACTTCGTCCCCAGAAAGACGTGGGTGCGAGCGAACTTCGCGTCGTCGCCCGCGCCCCCGCCGGCGAACTGGTACTTGCCCGACGTCAGAAGCGTGAGCTGATCGACGAGATCCTCGGCGTGTCCGGCGAGCGCGTCAGTGAGAATGAGGGCTGAGCGATGGCGGTACTGGTAGGTATCGAGACCGCGGAACGACGAGACGAGCTCGCGCGCGGCGCCGGGGCGGTCGGCGCTGACGTGATGGCCGATGCCCGCCGAGAGCTGGAATTCCTTCGAGCTGATCGCCAGCGCACACGCTGTTCCCTCCCCGCGAGCCTCTCCGGTGAACTCACCCGCCGAGGAAGACCCGACGAGGATCTTCGGTTGGCACGCCGTAGCAAGGGCCTCGAGGAGCGTCTCGAAATCGAAGCGCGAGGACGCGAAGAGGATCACGGCGTCGGGCGGGGCTCCCTGAAAGCTCTGACTCACCTGCTCGCCGAGATCACGGCCTGCCGCCTCGCTCTCTGTGCGATCCGTGTAGGCGGCGGTCGTCCGTGTCGTGGTCATCTGTTCTCCTGCGGAAAATAGATCAAGTCGCGCAAGTCGAAGACCGAAGCTCAGTCACCATACACGCACTCAGGATCGGCCAGCGATCCCTTCGATCAGCCGCATGTCCTCGTCGGCCAGCTCGAAACCGAGACCATCGAGATCTTCGCTCATGTGCTCCGGGTCGGTGGTTCCCGTGAGCGGCAGCATGCCGATCTGGTGCGCGAAGCGGAAGACGACCTGAGCCGGAGTTTTTCCGAGGCGATCCACGAGCTGGAAGAAAGCGGGATTCTGCAGGTCCCGCACGTTGGCGGTGAGGAGCGAGAAGCCTTGATACACGATTCCGTGCTCCCGGCAGAACGACCTCACTGCGCTGTCCCAGCCGTCGCGGGCGAAGCAACGGTTCTGCACGAACGAGGGCTGGACCACCGCATGCTCGCAGAGCTTTTCGAGCTGCTCGAGCGCCACGTTGCTGATGCCCAGAAAACGCGCCTGACCTGCCGCGTGCAGCTCTTCCATGGTTCTCCAGACCTCGCGGTCGTACCCGTTCAGGCCTCGGCCGCTCGAGGGGCCGTGAATGACGTACGAATCGATCTGTTCGACGCCCAGATGCTCGAGCGAGCTGGCGAACGACTGCCGAACCTGGATGGCGGGAGCAGCGCCTGGGTCGTAGGGGAGGCGCTGGTCCTGCCCTCCGACGGAGGTGAACTTGGTCTGCAAAAAGAGGTCTTCGCGCCGGACGAGCCCGTCGGCGATCGCCCGCCGCACCGCCGCGCCCACGCCGGCCTCGACGTAGTGCTTGCGCTGGTTCGCCGTATCGACGCCCCGAAAGCCGGCCTCGAGCGCGAGCCGGACGAGCCGTTCCGTCTCCTGCTCCTTCCAGGCCGTGCCATACAGAAAAGAGGGGACGACCGTTCCGCGGACCGCGATCGTGGGGGCTGCGTTCATGCAAGGATTAGAGGGGCACGCGGGTCCGGCGTCAACGATCCTCAAATGTCGATGCGAGCCGGAGCGAGAGCGGCGTTCGAGTGCCTCCTGATGCTAATCTGGGACGAGGCCCTTGATACTGATCGATGTCTGATTCCGACGTCCGAGGACGCCCTGACTGGGAGCGAGACCACGCCGCCGCCTCCCGCCGGCCGTCGTCGGAGGCGCGCCGCGAATCGATCGACGCCCTCCTGCGCGGCGCTTCGATTCTCCTCGCGGAGGCCAGATTACTGGGCCAGGAATCGCTCTCGCTCGGCCTCTCGAGCATGGTTGCTTCGGTTCGGCGCCTGAAAGAGCTGGAGTCCGCACCGCGGGACGAGGCGCGCCGGACCGTACCGCCCTCTCCGCCCAGGCCGCGCCCCGATGCCGCAAGCGCGGCTTCGCCCATCGCGCCTCGCTCCTTGCCGGTTCCTCCGGCTCCAACGATGTCGCCGGGGGGCACCATGGACGTCTTGGAAGTCATGAACGTCAAGGACGAGCCCTTTCCGGAAGCTGTCGACGCTCCCTTCGCCATGCCGGAACGGCCGATCCTGAGCCGGCGTTCCACCGCTCCCGCAGGCGCTGGCAGCGGCGCGCGCCTCTTGGTCGTCGACGACAACCCCCTGAACCGCGAGATGCTGATCCGGCGGCTGAAGCTGAAGGGCTACCGGATGGACGAGGCCTCGGACGGCTACGAGGCCCTCGAAAAGCTCCGCGCCGAGCCGTACGACCTGGTGCTGCTCGACATCATGA
>JBDSFL010000611.1:0-8507 GCA_039919545.1 Thermoanaerobaculia bacterium
GGGGGGGCGCGCCGGGGCTCTCCGGCGTCGCCGACCTCTCGGTCGGCAGCAAGTCGACGCGCGAGGCGAATCTCTCGGCATCGTTCGTCGAGGGTCCCATCGCGGCGACGGTCGGCTTTCGCCGGATGACGACGGAGAACGACCTGCCGAACGATTTCTTCGCCGTGACGAATGCGTCCGCGAGCGTCGAGGCGACCCTCTCGCCCGACGCGCGGGTCGGCTTCGTCCTGCGACGCGACGAGGGGCGGAGCGGAATTCCCTTCTCGGGAAATAGCGCCACGCCGAACCGCTCGACCACCTTCGAGACGACCACGGCGTCCGTGCCGCTCTCGCTCGCGCTCGGAGCGGGCTTCCAGCTGGACGCCGCGGCCACGTTCTCCAAGGACCGCCCGACCTTCTCGGATATCGATGATCCGTACGGCTTCACGTTCTCGCGCACGGACGCCGAGCGGATCGGCGGCCGCGTGACGCTGTCGCGCAAGCTCGGCATCCAGCGCCTGACCGTGGGCGCCGACTACGAGCGCACGCTCGTGACGAACGAGGACGCCTACGCGCTCGAGCTCGACGACCTCTCGATTCGCACCTGGTCGCTCTTCCTGGAAGATCGCATCTCGCTCATCGCTGACAAGCTTTCGGCGACCGTCGGAATTCGCCGCGACGACCACAGCACGTTCGGAAGCGCCACGAGCCCGCGCCTTTCCATCGCGTACCGGCCCATCCCGACGCTGAAGCTCCGGGCGGGCGTGGGGAGCGCGTTCCGCTCTCCCACCACCGGCGAGCTCTTCTACCCTTACTCCGGCAGCACCAGCCTGCAGCCGGAGCGTTCCGTCGCTTACGAGCTGGGCGCGGAGCTGGATGTCGCCCCGCACGTGACGCTCGAAGCGACCCTCTTCCAGAACAACATCCGCGACCTGATCACCTACGACTTCGTGACGTCGCTGAACACGAACGTGAATCGCGCGCGCACGAGCGGCGTGGAGCTCTCGCTTCGCGGCACCTTCGGCCAGCGGATGTTCGGGCGCGTCTCGTATTCCTACCTCGACGCGCAGGACCTCGACCTCGACCAGGCGCTGCTTCGCCGACCTCACCACCGCGCCTCGGCCACGATCGGCGCCTTGATCGGGAAGGAAGCCAGCGCCGAGCTGACCGGGCTCTTCGTGGGCTCGCGAAGCGACGTCGACGCCGCGACCTTCGCGGCCGTGCAGGATGCGTCGTACGTCCGGCTCGACGCGGCGATTCGCGGACCCAGGGTATTCGAGCACTTCGCCCCTTTCCTCCGCGTGACGAACGTCCTGGGGCGCGAGTACGTGGAGGCGGCGGGCTATCCGTCGCCGGGGCGACGCGTTTCCGTGGGGCTCCAGATCGCGTTCTGAGCTTTCGCCACGGGCTCCTAGGGATCAGGAAGAGCCTGCGCAATTCGCGCAGGCTCTTCGCCGGCATCAAGTTCGAAAAAACCGTGGTGAAACTGTGGCATTTAGACACGTGCGAGCGGGCTTGCGCATGTCTTGTCGCAATGAACCCGAGGTAAGATCCACCCTTCAGGTTCAGCTGCGCAGGAGCGTGCGCAACTCTTTCTGGGAGGGGTCATGCGCCTTCGTCTCCTGTTCGGAATTTTTGCCGTCACTCTGGCCTCATGGTCCGCCTCCGCGCAGAACCTCGTCATCAATGGCGGCTTCAGCACGGATGCGAGCAGCTGGACGAGCTTCGGCTCCATCCTTCCCGCCGACGGCGCTCGAGCCTGGAGCGCGGACGACGTCGCCTCGAACCCCTCCTCCGGTTCCGCGCTCCTCACCGCCTCGACCGCCGGTGCGTTGATCGGGCTCAAGCAGTGCATCGCGGTGACCGCCGGTGTGACCTACGACACCTACGCACGGATCAAGTTCCCGACAGGGCAGACCGGCGGCCAGGCGCGCGCGGTCCTCGAGCTTGCCTTCTTTTCCGACGCGTCTTGTGCGACGAGCCTGAGTCTCGCCGACGGAGAAGGAGCTGTTGTGGGTACCGCCTATGCGCTCGACGACGTGGTGTGGCCCGGCATCCCGGGGAACGCGGGCCCAGGAACTGAGGTTCCGGTCGTAGCACCGGTGGGCGCGGCCAGCGCCGAGCTGCGCATCTACGTCGAGCCGCTCGCGGGCGCGAGCGGAAGTCACTCCGCGAAATTCGACCAGGTCGTGCTTCACGACGCCTCGACGACCCCCATCGCTCTGATCACGTTCGAGGCGGAGTGACCATGAAATCGATTCGCAACCTCATCGCGCTCTCGGCGTTCACGACCCTGCTCGCATTCCGTGCGTCCGCGCAGTGTCCGGTGATCGCCGCGACCCCCGCCTCGCTCGCCAACGGCGCGTCGAATCAGGCGTACGGTCCCGTTTCCTTCAATGCCACACCCGCAGGAACGTACGCCTTCGAAGCCTTCGGACTCCCGGCCGGCCTCGTCATGAGCGGCGCGGGTTCGCTCTCCGGAATTCCGACCCAGACCGGCAGCTTCGCCGTCCGCGCCGTGGCCACCGACACGAACGGCTGCCTGGCGACTCACATCCTTCCGCTCACCGTATGCCTTGGAGCTTCCGTCTCGGTCGGCTCGAGCGCGACGACGATCTGCGCCGCCACGAACGTGACGTTCACGGCCACGCCCACGAACGGCGGAGCGAGCCCGAGCTACCAGTGGCTCGTGAACGGCAGTGCCGCTCCCGGAGGGACGAACAGCACGACGTACTCATCCACCGCGCTTGCCAACGGCGACCAGGTGCGCGTGCAGATGACGTCCAATGCAACACCCTGTGTGAGCCCGGCGATCGCGGACTCGAACACCATCAGCATGACAGTGAACCCGATTCCGGCCACGCCGACGATCACTCCCGGCGGGCCCACCACGTTCTGTACGGGCGGCAGCGTCACGCTGACGTCCAGCAGCGCGAGCGGGAATCAATGGCTCAAGGACGGCAACCCCATCGCGGGACAGACCGGAACCTCGACCATCGCGACGACGTCTGGCACCTACACGGTGGTCGTGACGACGAGCGGCTGCGCGAGCGCGCCCTCGACGGGGACGGTGGTGACGGTGAACGCCGCGCCGGCCAGCCCGACGATCACCCCGACTCCCGCGACTCTGTGCGCGGGCAAAGCGGGCAACACCGCCGACGGCCCCGGGGGAGCCACGACCTACGCGTGGACGATCACGGGCGGCACGATCACCTCCGCCACGAACATCCAGACGATCACCTACACGGCGGGCGCCGCGGGCACCCTCGTGCTCAGCCTCACGGTGACGAATGCCGCCACCTGCTCGACCGCGAACACGGCCAACATCACCGTCAACGCTCTTCCTTCCGCCACCATCACACCGGGCGCCGCCAACGCGTGTGCCAGCGGCACCGGCCAGACCGCTTCCGCTCCGGCCGGGCTCACCTACGCGTGGACGGCCACCAACGGCACCATCACCTCGGCCGCCAACATCCAGACGATCACCTACACCGCGGGAGCCTCGGGAACCGTGGCGCTGAACCTCACCGTGACGAACGCGTCGACCGGCTGCACGGCGAGCTCGAGCACGAACGTGCCGATCATCGCCAAGCCCACGCTCTCGCCCGCCGCGGGCGCGCTGGCAGACGGTTTCTACTTCAACGGCTACAGCCAGACCTTCACCGGCTCAGGGGGCACGGCGCCGTACTCGTATGGGATCTCGGCCGCTCCGGCCGGCCTCACCTTGAGCGCCGCGGGCGTGCTCTCCGGTGCATCACCAGCTCTCCCCAACAATACCGGGAGCTTCGGCTTCAACATCACCGTGACCGACGCCAACGGCTGCTCCACGACGCAGGGCTACACGCTCGCCGTGCGGCCGAGAGCAATCGCCGACACGTTCACGTTCGTGCCCGGGAACACGCAGCTCCTCGGAGGCTCGTACACGCCCGCACCCGCGACCGTCACGGCGACGGCGGGGAACCTGCTGGCCAACGACCTCGCTCCGGCCGGCGTCACGGCGACGGCGGTCGCCAGCGGGACGACGACGCTGAGCGGCAACATCAAGATCAAGACCGACGGCACGTTCCTCTACACGCCGCCGAGGAACGTGACGGGGAGCGACACGTTCACCTACACGATCGTCTCGAACGGCCAGACGAGCGCGGCGGCGACGCTCACCTTCACGCTCCAGAACAAGGTCTGGTTCGTGGATGCGAGCGCGGTCGCCGGCAACAACGGCACCTCGGACAACCCGTACACCACGCTCGGAGCCGCTCTCACGCAGGCGGCCGCGAACGAATACATCTACGTGAAGCAGGCGGCGGGAGCGGGGACCGATGCGGGGACCATGAAGGCGGGCCAGACGCTGGTCGGCCGTGGCGTCGCCTTCACGCTGGGTCTGCTGAGCACGACCGCGGGAACCTTCCCCACCTCGGGAGGATCGCTCACCCTCGGCGGCAACACCACGTCGATCAAGGGAATCAACTTCTCCACGGGCACGCTCCCTGGAATCACCAACAACGGCACCGCAACCTCGGGCGCGACCATCGCCAGCGTCTCGGTCACGACCACCACGGGCACGGCCGTCTCGTTCAGCAATCTCGACGCGAACGCCATCTCGTTCACGGCGGTGAATGCGAACGGGGCGGTGAACGGCATCGTGCTGACGAACCTGAACCTGACGTCGGGCACCTTCGCCGTCATCGGGGACGGCGGCACGGCCAAGAACGGCACGGGAGGGACGATCCAGGCCACCACGGGCAACTCCATCGTGCTCACGCAGGTGAAGAACCTGACGTTCAAGAACATGATCGTGCAGAACACGCCGCAGTTCGGGCTGAGGGGAACGCTCGTTTCCAACTTCGAGTGGTCGTACAACTCGATGATCAATCTCGGGAGCAGCACGCTGATCACGTATGGGTTCGCAATCGGGCCATCGCTCAGCGCCGCCGCTGATCTGACCGGAGTGGTGAAGCTCGTCGGAAATTCGTTTCAGACGATGGACAACATAGCGGTTCTGATGCAGAGCGGTTCAGGCACGATCACCTCGCTCGATTTCTCCAGCAACACGATCACCGACATGAAGGGGGCGGCGCTCTCGCTCGGGTTCGCTGGAACGGTGAATGCATCGGCGGTCACGATCACCAGCAACACCGTGAATGGCGGGGCCGCGAGCACACTCGGCTCGCAGGGCCTCGCCGTTGGAGTCACGGCGGTCGGCGCAGGCCCCGATTCTCCGACGGCTGTGGTGACCTTCAACGGAAACACCATTTCGAGCACCGATGGTAATGGGATCTCCGCTTCGATCTCGAACACCACGTTCAACGCGACTCCGAGACTGAGGCTGAAGATTCAGAACAACACCGTGGGAGCGCCCAAATCTGGTGTGCGACAGGGCATCCGTGTTCAGGCAGGCACTCTGGCGGCGCACGTCGACAACCTGTGCATGAACATCAGCGGCAATACGAGCGCGGGAAGCACTCCGACCTCCCTGGGAATCGGACTCCGTCGCCAGACCGGGAGCGCGGTGACCTATGGAATCAACGGCATGGCGGCCACCGCGTCGCCCGGTGTGGAGGCCTATGTCGATGCTCAGAACCCGCTCGGCGGAGGAACCTTGCTGATCTCGGGAACGACTGGCTTCGCGGGGTGCTCGCTTCCTTGAGCCTGACTCGCTGAAGCCTCGGACGCACCTTGCCGTGGGGCTGAAGATCGCGTTCTGAGCTTTGGCGATCAGGAAGAGCCTGCGCATTCGCGCAGGCTCTTCTGCGTAGCGCGGGCGCTCTACTCGGCCTGTCTCGCGCCCCTCAGGTCTCGGCCGTTCTGGTGGAGCACCAGCGCCGGCACCGATCCGTCCTTCCCACGCTCGAAGCTCAGCCGCGCATCGACGACCTTGTAGAAGAAATCGTCGGGCGCCGAGGCGTAGACGGGAATTCGAGCCTGGGCCGTCGCCTGGACGTAGAGCTGATCCTTCTCGGCCGTGACGTGGAGGGCGAAACCGGGCGCCAGCGCGTAGCGCCCGACGTAGGGGACGAGCGCCGCGGCCTCGAGCTTGAGCTCCTTGGGCGAAGCGGGCGCGGCGAACGCGACCGCAGCCTCGTTCGCGACACGCGGAGCGGGCATGTCGTGTCCGTTCTGGTGCAGAACCAGCGACGCCACACGCCCCTTCTCGTCACGCCGGAAGCTGAGCTGCGCGTCGACCATTTTCAGAAAGAGCTCGTCGCGCGCGGTGGCGAAGATCGCGGCCGCCGGCTGGCCGGTGCCTCGAGCCTGCAATCCCCCGTCGACCGCGCTGATGACCAAATCGAAGCCCGGAGCCAGGCGATAGCGCCCGACGTACTCGGCATGCATCTTCGGATCGAGGACGATCTCCTTCGGGGCCGTCGACGTTTTCGACTCGGGAAGGAGCACGGCGAAGCCGATGTCGCCGAGGTCCCGGCTGATGTTGCTCAGCACGACGACGCCGCGCGAACCGTCGGCGTTGAACCCGACGAACGAAGCCGAGCCCCCCGTCATTCCGTCGTGCCAGACGATCGTCTGTCCCTGGCGCGACTCGATCTGCCAGGCGAGGCCGATCTTCGCGGATTCGCGGTCGGTGGCACGCTGCGGACGGACGACCTCCGCGAGCGCCTTTGCCAGCGGGCCGGCGGGGGGATGCATGTGAGCCCGTAGGTACGTGAGGAGGTCCCGCGCGCTGGAGCGGAGCGCACCGGCCCCCTCGAGCGCGCCGAGATCCCACGGCCGCGCCGGCTTTCCCTGCGCGTCGTGACCCGGAGCGAATCGCGCGGCCAGCACGGGCGTGAGGGCGATCGACGTGTCGTTCATCCCGAGCGTCGCGGTGATGCGGCGCCGGACGAGCTCTCCGTAGGGCACTCCGCTCTTGTGTGACAGCGCCTGCCCGAGGAGGCCGAAACCGAGATTCGAATATTCGTACCGTTCGCCTGGCGCGCGCGGGAGATGGTACGTGGCGAGGAACTTCTTCAGATCGGCGATCGTGTAGTCGGCATACGGGTTGGCGACGTCTTTCGGCAGCAGGTTGTCCGGCAGGCGCGGCAGTCCGGACGATTGCGTGGCGAGATCGAGCAGAGTGATCGAGCGGTTCCCCGAGCTCGGGATCCTGGTGTCGGAAAGCAGCCGTTCTACAGGAAGATCCAAGGAAGCCTCTCCACGCTCCACGGCATCGGCCAGCAGGAGCGCGGTGAACGTCTTGGTGACCGAGCCGATCTCGTACACCGTCGCGCCGTCCGGCGCTCGTTTGCGATCGTCCGCCATCGAGCCGAATCCGACGACTTCGAGACGCTCTCCGTCGATGACGCCGACGACGATGCTCGGATACCCGCCACCTTCGACCTTCGTCGTCACGAGCTGGCGGACCCGTTCGTCCAGCACCGGGGCGTTCTGGGCGATGGCGGTTGCCGTGCAGCCGAGCAGCAAGGCCAGGAACAGGTTGCTGCGGCGGAAATTCATCATGAGCCTCCCTCGTTCGTGTTCGTCGCGGTGCGGGAATCCCAGGAGAGAGTCGCGGTCGTCGCCGAGCCTTCCAGGCTGAAGAGCGTGTCGACCGGGACGCCGAGGGCGCGCGCGAGCTTGAGCGCGAGCAGAACCGACGGCACCATGCTGCCGGTCTCGATCGCATTCACCGATTTGCGCGTCACCCCGGCCAGCTCCGCGAGATCGGCCTGCGTGAGGTTGCGCATCGCACGATGCACCTTCAAAGAGTTGCGGATGCCTTCGGCGTCCATCGCGCTATTCCCGATCGAAGAAGAGGAAGAGCCCGATCTGTGCGGCCATCGCGAGCGTGACCGTCATGCCGACCATTCCCCACAAGGCGCGCACCGTGGGGAGGTGGACGAAAAGCAGCGCGAGCGGAGCCTGAGCCGCGACGACGGTGACCAGCGCTCCGCGGGTGGCGCGCGCCATGCTCGCGCGGCGCCATTCGTCCTGCTCCATCGCCTTGGCTGCGGGCTCGTCGAGGCTGAAGCGATGGCGGCGCATCAACGTCTGCTGGACCACGGCAAAGAGGACGATCGCCACCGGAATCACACCGGGAGCGCGAGCCACAGCACGCGAGAGCACGCCGTCCGGCCAGAGGACGCTGCAAAGCACGAGTGCGCCGAGCGCGAGGATCATCACAAAGAGAAGAGTCATGTTGGTGCGATAGAGGCGAAGCGCCAGTTCGGATCGGTTCTGGGTGGGCTGAGTCATGGGGAACTCCTTCATGTCCACGGTGGATGCTCCTGACGCCCGGAAATATAACTCATATTTCCCAAAAAGCAACCTATCGGTTACAAAAAGGGATTAATGCATCTCCACAAAGGGGGGGTGAACGGATTCTGGCGAAGCGCCGTCTATGCTTCAAGGCGCCGGCAGAAGGAGGCAGCGCCCATGGGACCGCTCTCGAATGAACAGCTCGGCCGCATGGACGCCTACTGGCGCGCGGCGAACTACCTCTCGGTCGGCCAGATCTACCTGCTCGACAACGCGCTCCTGAAAGAGCCTCTGAAGCTCGAGCACGTGAAGCCGCGCCTGCTCGGCCACTGGGGCACGAC
>JBDSFL010000614.1:0-12357 GCA_039919545.1 Thermoanaerobaculia bacterium
GCACTCCCTTTCGACCTCCGAAGAGCTCGAGCTGCACGCGGTGAATCAAGAGGACGTGCTCGACGCCGAGATAGACGGTCACTTCGCAAGCTCGCGATAGACGGCGGCCCTCCTCCGGGCCAGCTCCTCCACCCGCGCCTGGAAATCCTTCGTGACCTTTCCACCGTCGAGGTAAGCGACACCAGCATGGATCATCACGACCCCGGTGATCGGATGAACGGAGACTTCGACGTCCTGCCCCTTCTTGAGCTTCAGCTCCTGGACGACTTCGGCGGGAAGGGTCACTGCCAAGGAGCCGCCTGCCTGGACGAGTTTTCTCTTCATGTATGTATTACATACTTATGTGCAGGTACCGTCAAGGGCGTACCATTTCGCACGAGGAGGGCTCCAGGATGGCCCGGCTTCTCGACCGCCTCGCGGAAAACGTCGAGGGCGATCTCTACGTCGATCGCACGTGCATCGACTGCGCCACGTGCCGCGAGCTGCTGCCCTCCGTCTACGAGGAAGGGAACGGCTACTCGTTCGTCGCCGCGCAACCCACGAGCGAGTCCGACCGCCGGCGCGCTCTGATGGCGCTGATCGCCTGCCCCACCGGCTCGATCGGCACGGTGTCGCGCGCGGATATCAAGCCTCTTCTCGGAGCCTTTCCGGAGCCCGTGGTCGAGAACATCCACTTCTGCGGCTACACCTCGAAGGATTCGTTCGGCGCGTGGAGCTATCTCATCACGCGGCCGGAAGGAAACATCCTCATCGACTCTCCCCGTGCCGCCGAGCCGCTGGTGAAGCGGATCCGTGAGATGGGGGGCGTCTCACTCCTCGCCCTGACGCATCAGGACGACGTGGCCGACCACGACCGCTTCCATCGCCTCTTCGGCTGCGACCGGGTGATCCATCTCGACGATTCGCGAGCCGTGCCCGACGCCGAGCGGAAGGTGGCGGGGCTCGAGCCCATCGCGCTCACCGCCGATCTCCTGATGATCCCGACGCCGGGCCACACGCGCGGGCATGCCGCGTTCCTCTACGAGAATCGCTACCTCTTCACGGGAGATCACCTGGCCTGGTCGGAACGTCGCGAGCACCTGATCGGATTTCGCAGCGCCTGCTGGTACTCGTGGAGCGAGCAGATCACCTCGATGGAGCGCCTGCTCGCCTACGACTTCGAGTGGGTGCTGCCGGGGCACGGAATGCGCTATCAGGCGCCTTCGGCCGCGACCATGCGGCGCGAGCTCGAGCGGTGCATCGCCTGGATGAAGACGCCCGGCTGAGCGTTCGGGAATTCAGACCGCGGCGTTGGCCACCGGGGAAGGAGCGCGGCGCGCCGCATGCACGGTGCGGAGCGCGATGGCCACGAGCACGATCGCGCCGCCGAGAATCGCCCACTGCGACGGCCGTTCACCCACGCCGAGGAACGCCCACACGGGGTTGAACATGGGCTCGAGCATGCCGATCAGCGAGGCTTCGGCCGCCTCCACCACGGCGAGCCCACGGACGAAGAGAATGTAGCTGATGCCCATCTGGACGATGCCGAGGAACAGCACGAGCGCGGTGCTCTTCGCGTCCAGCCTCAGCGCTCCGGCGAAGGGAAACGCCAGCGCCGCCGCGAGCAGGTTGCCGGCGATCATCGAAGCGATCGGGTCTTTCTTCGTGTCGCGGCGGAGCAGCAGCACGGTTCCGCCGAAGAAGACGCCCGACAGCACGGCCACGAGATTTCCGGCGAGCTGCCCTCGCTCGAGACGACCCACGAAGAAGAGCGACATGCCGCCGAGCGCCGCCAGCAGCGCCACCGCGTCGGCCTTGCGGAAGCGCTCCTTCAAGAGAAACGGAGCGAGCGCCAGCACGTAGAGCGGTCCGGTGTATTGCAGGAAGATGGCGTTCGCTGCGGTCGTCATCTTCGTGGCAGAGACGAAGCTCAGGATCATCCCCGCATACACGATCGCGGTGCCGAGAGAAGCACGCTTCATCCCCGCAAGTCCCGGACGGAAGACGACGAAGAGGAAGAGGGACGAAAGGAGCGAGCGCCAGAAGACGACGCCGAAGGCCGTGAGCGGGAGGAGCTTGATCACGAGCCCGCCCGTGGACCAGAGGAGCGCCGCCGCCGCGATGAGCAGCCGGCCTGTTTTTGGCGAGGTCATCCAAGGATCATAAAAGGGTGCGCCGCCGGATGGCCGCGATGGAGACGTCGTCCTCCGGGGGCCGCCGGCCCAGGAACTCGGAGAGCGAGGAGGAGAGTGCCCCCACGAGCTCCGAGGCCGAGGCTCCGACCCGGCGCTCGATGACACGCAGGATCCGCTCGTCGCCGAACTCCTCGCCGTGGATGTTCGGGCAATCCGGCAGCCCGTCCGAGTGGAACAGCAGCGTCTCGCCGGGCGCGAGCGTCCCCGTCAGGAGCGGCCACGTGACCCCGGCCTTCACTCCGACCGGGTACGACCCACGTCCGAAGCGTTCAACGACGCGGCCCTGCGCGTCGAGCTTGAGGATGGGCGGATGCCCCGCGACCATCGCCGAGAAGCGACCATCTCTTTCCAGCGTGAGCGCGATGCCAGCGAAGAACTGGCGCGGGCCCGCCGTACGGCAGGCGCCCGTGCGACACAGGATGCGGTTCAATGTGGTGAGGATGGCGCCGGGCGAGGGGTCGATGTCGATCTGCGTGAGAAAGGCCGCGTGCGACACCGCCATCACGAGGCCCGCCGTCATGCCGTGACCCGAGGCGTCGCCGAACAGCACCACGAGGCGTCCGTCTTCCAGCACCTCGAAGTCGTACAGGTCTCCGCCCACCGTGTTGGCGATGCGGTTGTGCGCGCCGATCTCGTAGCCCTCCACGTCGGGGAGCACCTTCGGCAGCAGGTCGGCCTGGAGGTCGCGCGCCAGCAGCAGCTCGTCTTTGAACTGCACCTTGTCGACCAGCTCCATGCAGAGGAGCAGCGTGAGGATGCCCACCGAGATGAAGTGCATGTCGATGTGGACGAGCTTCGTGCGTCCCTCGGATTCGCTTCGAAACTCGATGCCTCCCAGCATTCCGAGCGCCAGAGCGGCCGCGAGCAGGATGCGGCGGGTGGGCGAGAGCCGGCGCGAGAGGCCGTAGAGAACGGCGTTCGCCTTGCGGATCCAGCGCTTCCAGGCCTTTCGCTCCGCCTGGATGGCGTCGAGATGCTCCGCGATGAGGGCATCGGCGGCTTGACGCCACTCGACCTGATACAGATCGGCGACGTCTTCCCGATCCACGGCGTGGAACGTCTGCTTGGCCAGCTCGGCCCAGTCCGATCGGCTCGGCATTGCTGTTCCTTACGGATTTCGCAGGGTTTTGGTTCTGGGGACAGGGCTTCGGGGTCAGGGCTTCGGCGGCAGGCCGATCCTCGTCGCCGCATCGCGCGAGACCTTCTTGCGAAACCACGCAAACGAGCCGAAGAGCGAGCCCGGAGCGCCGAGCGCCTGCGCGGCCCAGCGTGGGAAATCCCAGCGGTCGGTCTGCTTGGTGATGAGGCCGTCCGCAAGCTCGAACTCGGACAGGATCACGTTCACGACGGGACGTTTGCCGCCGAAGAGGTACCGCGCCGTCCACTCCACAACGCCGCGGCCCGCGGCCGCCTGGCCCACGGTGTAGGAGATCGAAAGATCCTTCGAGCGGCTGGTCAGGGCCACCCACATGCGCCCGATCTCCTCACCCTGGAGCTTGAAGATCGGATCCTCGAACTGCGCTCCGGGCGCATACAGACTCGCCATTACCGCGCCATCCCGGCGGGAGAACGCATCGAAGAGCTTGGTCAGGACAGCCTGCGTATCGCCGTTGTTCATCGCTCCACTCTATCGTTTCCGGGCCCTGGCGCACTTGCGCGCTGGCTTTTCTGCGTTCCGGCGTTTCTGAGTTCCGGACGATGCGACCGCGTTCGATCAGTTGGCGGCCAGAAACTTCGTCACGCTCTCTTCCTCAGGGCCCCTCACCGCGGCGCAGAGGCTGATGCTCTCCAGCGTCTGCGCGAGGTTTCTCGGCCCTCCCTCGTAGCCCTCCGTGCGCTTGGCGAAGAACGATTCCACATCGGCCCGCTGCGGCTCGCTGCAGAACCGGTTGCCCACCCTCACGAGCCCTCCCCGTGAGGCCTCGGGTGTTCTCGCGACGAGCGCGTCGAAGTTCTGTTTCACGAAGTCGTACGCCTGGGTCCGTGTGCTGCGATCCCCGAGCGCCTCGTTGATGACGGCGAAGGACTCGCGCTGGTCGAACGTGGGCTGCAGGACGAGCGCGAAAGCCTCCTTGGCGAGGGCCGCCTCGCGGAAGGCACCCAGCACGCTCAGCAGCCGGCGGCGCTCCCGCCGATCCTGGGTCTTTCGTGCCTCGGCCAGATAGCGCACGAAGAGGTCGCGCCCGCCCGCGCGCGCGGCGAGCGTCAGCACGTTCGGGATCATCTCGGGATCGACTCCCTGGCGATCATCGAGCCAGCGCCGCGCCTGGAGATCCGCCGCCTTCACGAGCTCGGCATCCTCGGCGATGCCGCCCACCAGACCGATCAGGGAGACCCGCAGCAGCCGCGTGTCGTCGTTCTCTCCCGGCCGGGAGGTGAGCCCCAGAGCGCGCGCCCTGGCGCCGAACGTCTTCTGGATGAACTGGATGTAACGCGGCCTCGTCTCTTCCGACACGAGGTGATCATCGAGGCTCTCGACGAGCTCCGCGGTCAGGTTGACGATCTGCGGGCTCGGGTCGCTGGCGAACACGGGCACGAGGGCCAGCGCGTCGGCCATCGCCAGCTCGCCGCTCTGCACGAGCGCGTGGATGTCGCCGAGGACGCCCATCCGCTCGGGCACGGTGAGCGCCTTCCCCTGGTCGCGCACGAGCTTCTGCAAGAGCTGTCCGCGATACAGAGTACGAAAGTAGCCCGCCTCGCCCTCGTTGGCCAGCACCCAGCCGGGGCAGCCGGGCGTCGTGCCGAGGGCGATCTCGGCCGATTCGGCCGTGAGCAGCGTGCACGCGCGCGCCTCGGGGCCGCTCACGCCGTACTTCACGCACACGGGCACCTGCCAGAGCTGGGCGGCCGAGCCCTTGGAGCCGAGCGGAAGAAATCGCTTCTGCGAGAGCGCGAGCCGCGCGGGCGCTCCCGCCGAACAGCGCAGCTCGGCAGTGACGAGCGGGACGCCGGCCTGATCGAGAAAGCTGGAGAAGGACGGCCCCACCTGAGGCCCGCCCACGGAGCCGAGCGCCGCGAGAAAATCGCTCGAGGTCGCGTTGCCGAACGCGTGCTTCTTCAGGTAGGCGCGCACTCCGGTCTGGAATTTTTCCTCGCCCAGAAAGGACTCGAACATCGAGAGGACCGCGCCCCCTTTGCCGTAGCTGATGTTGTCGAACGCGTTGGCGATGTCGTTCTTGGTTTCGATGGGCTGCCGGATCCTGCGAGCCGATACCAGCGTGTCGCCTTGCATCGATTCGGACCTTCCCTCGACCTTGTTGATCAGTCCGCCCCACTCCGGCTTCCAGCGTTCCATCATCTTGCCGGCCATCCAGGTGGCGAAGGATTCATTCAGCCACACGTCGTTCCACCACGCCATGGTGACGAGGTCGCCGAACCACTGATGGGCCATCTCGTGAGCGGCCACGCTCGCATAGGCGCGCCGGAACCGGATGGACGAGTCGCCCGGCAGGGAGAGCATGAGGTTGGAGCTGTAGGTGATGAGGCCCGCGTTCTCCATCGCGCCGAACCCGACGGTGGTGGGAACGGCGAGGTTGTCGAGCTTCTCGTACGGATAGGGCGTGCCGAAATAGGCTTCGAGGAGCTCGAGGATCGGCCCGGTCGTCTCGACTGCGTAGCGTGCCTGCGCGGCCTTTCCCTTCGGGACGATCATCCGGATCGCGGTGGATTTCTTGCCGGCCCGGCCGGCATCGACCACGTCGAACGGGCCCACGCCCAGCGCTACGAGATAGCTGGGCAGCGGCTTCGTCTCGGCGAACACGACGCGCTTCATGCCGCCGTCCTCGTCCGCCTGCGAGAGCACGGGCGTGTTGGACACCGCGAGGTGATCCTTCTTCACGTGCAGCGTGAGCTGCCAGGGGATCTTGAACGAAGGCTCGTCGAAGCAAGGAAACGCGCGGCGCGCGTCAGTCGCCTCGAACTGGCTGTAGGCATACCAGTTTTCGGCATCCTTCTGGGTGAAGAGCCCGCGTGTATCGACCTTCGCGAATTTTCCGGTGAACATCACGCGGAGCCGCCCGGCACCGGCGGCGAGCGGGGCATCGAAGGCGAAGCCGACGAAGTCGTCCCCGCCCGGGAGGATCTTCGCGGCCGCGGTGCGACCCGCGACGACGAACGCCGCGGAGCGGATGTCGAGCTCGGAGGCGTTCAGCCAGAGAAGCGAGGTCGCGCTCTTGATCTCGATGTCGAAGTCGACGCTGCCGCTGAACGAGTCGCGATCGGGCACGACCGTGAGCTCGAGGTTCGCATGGGTCGGACGAACGGCATCGCCGAGGCGGAGGGTGGGGGGGGCGGAACCGAGGACGCCCTTCGCGGCCGGGGCTGGATCGCTACCGACGGTGACGGCAGTGGCGGCGGCGCTCGACGCCAGCACGAAGGCCGCCAGGAGCGACAAAAGGCCGGGTGTTCTCTTCATGATCAGGCTCATCTCGATGACTCCTTGCAAGACCGTGGTCGTGGACCGCGCTGCGTTGAGATACGGGAGCAGGCGCAAAAAGTTCGTCCGATCGGTCGGCAGCATCCATCGGCCACGAGAGCCTCTGCCGCAGGTTGAATCGCGAGACCTGACTCAGCCGGGCGCGAGCAGCTCGCGCAGCGACTGGATGCGCCGCCCGCTCCCGAACCGATAGCCCGCGAAGCGCACGGGCGCCGCCGCGGCGGCCTCCGCGTCGTAGCGTGAATCTCCGACGAAGAACGCCTCACCGAGGGGAATGCCGAGCCGCCGCGACGCGAGATGCAGCAGGGCGGGGTCAGGCTTCCCGGCCGCCACCTCGTCCGCGCAGGCGACGTGGTCGAGCGCCGACAGGAGGCCCGCGCGCCGGAGCAGCTCCTCGGCGAGCGGGCGATTCGTGTTGGTGGCGAGCGACGTGGCGATGCCGCGGCGGCGGAGCTCCTCGAGCACCGGCAGCGCCTCTTCGTTCGTCTTCACGTGCGCGAGGTGCTTCTCGAAGAACATCGCATACGCCTCGTCGATCTCTCGAATCGCGCGCTCGGGCATGTAGCGGTCTCGATCTGCCTCGGTCCCGTTGCCGTAGATGCGGTCGAACGCGGCCCGCTCGATCGGGGCGTGCCCGAAATGCTCGAGCGTGTCGTTGTAGACGGCGAACCACGCCTCCTCGGAGAAGAGCAGCACACCATCCATGTCGAAGAGGACGGCGCGCACGGGAAGCTCGATCTCATGAAGCATTGCGGGAAGCGGCGAAGGCGGGAAGAGTGTCAGTTTCCGATCACGATCGGGATCGAGAGCGCAAGAGCGCGCTCGGGTAGGCAGACTCCCTCGCCGCACGCCTTCGTGCGAATGCTCAGGGCGATCAGCCACTCCCCCGGAATCGGCGGTCGCGACGGGCTCACGGCCATGACACACACCACGGTTCCCCGATACTGCAGCTCATCGAGGCCGTTCTCCATGACCCGCTCGGGCGCGGGCAGCCGGACCTCGTCGAGCAGGAGTCCCTTCCCGGCGAGCGCTTCCACAGCCAGACCATCGGCCGCGGGAAGGTGATAGCCGTCCTTCACGAGGATGCGAAGCGTGACCTCGATCCGTTCGCCAGCACCGGCTCGTGGCACCGACGCAAAGGCCTCCGCGCGGATCGGACCCGCTTCGGCCTGGCTCAGCGGCGCAGCAGGAACTGCGGAAGGCAGCTCACGAGTCTTACCGGACAGGCCGGCCGCCTCGGCGCCTGAGACGCGCTTCACGGGGCCGTGCTCGCTCTCGAACGCCAGCAGCTCCTTCAAGGTGAGAGACCAGCTCTCGGTGCCGTGGGGGGAACGATCGAGCAGCCAGGAGACCTCCTCGAGGGCCGCTCGCGCCTCGCCCGCCAGCTCCGCATCGCCCGTGAGGCGCGCCACGCGCATCAGCGCCCGCGCCGCCGAACCGGAGCCGGAAGGGATCGCCTTGTCGAAAAGGTCGCGGCCCCGCGCCAGCAGCTCCTCGTTCCCCTCGCCCGAGAACGTGAACCCCGCTTCGCCGGGGCGCCGGAAACGGCGCCGGATGCGGTCCACGGCTTCGTGCGCTCGCCGCGCGGCCTGCTCGCCCAGCTCGCCCGGCTCCACCTCGGCGAGGTCGAGCAGCGCGTGAGCGAAGAACGCCTCGTCTTCGAGAAACCCGGGGATCTTCCCGTCCCCGTCCTTCCAGGTCCTGAGCAGGCGCCCCTCGCCATCCCTCATCACGGTGAAAAGGAAACGCGCCGCCGTCTGCGCCGCTTCCAGGTAGCCCGGCTCGTGGAGATCACGCGAGGCGGTGGCGAGGCCGGAGATGGCCAGAGCGTTCCAGCCGGAGATCCGCTTGTCGTCGAGACCGGGCGGCACGCGTTCCTGACGATGGGCCAGCAGCTGCGCCCGCAGCGGGGCGACGCGTGCCTCTTCGTCCGCGGTGAGCTCGGATCGCAAGTGGAGGATGTTCACTCCCGTGGCGCGCTGGGTGGCTTCGTCACGGAAATTTCCCGACGGGCTCACCTGGTAGATGCGCCCGAGATACGCGGCGTCGTCCTTCCCCAGCACGTCTTCGAGCTCTGCCGCGGACCACACGAAGAACTTTCCTTCCTTGCCTTCGGAGTCGGCGTCCGTGGCCGCGTAAAACGCCCCCTCTGCGCCGCGCATCTCACGCAGAAGATAATCGCCGGTCGCGCGCGCCGTGCGCTCGTAGAGGGCGCGGCCGGTGATGGCGAACGCACGCGCGTAGAGCCCCAGCAGCTGAGCATTGTCCGATAGCATCTTCTCGAAGTGGGGCACGAGCCAGCGCTCGTCGGTCGAGTAGCGATGGAACCCCCCGCCGAGGTGGTCGTGGATGCCGCCGAGGGCCATCGCGTCGAGCGTGCGCGTGGCGAGGCCGAGCGCTTCCGTATCGCCCTGCTCCCCTTCCTGCAGCAACCAGTCGAGGGCCATGTGAGGCGGGAACTTGGGCGCGCCGCCGAAGCCGCCGTTGACGGGATCGAACGCGCGCTTCAGTGCCGCGGTCAGACCTTGGAGCAAGGAAGGCGCGAGCGGGATGGGCGGCTTCGTTTCAGCCACGCGACCGCTGCGGGCGATCTCCTGCGCGAGCTGGAGCGCCGATTCCTCGAGCTCGGGGAGTCGATCCCGGTACGCGTCGACCAGCCTCTGAAGAAGGGTCTTGAATCCGGCACGCCCATGACGGTCTTCCGGGGGAAAGTAAGTGCCCGCGAAGAAGGGCTTGCCGTCGGGAAGAAGGAACGCCGAGAGAGGCCAGCCTCCGTGTCCCGTCGTCAGCTGCACGGCCGTCATGTAGACATCGTCCACGTCCGGTCTCTCCTCGCGATCGACCTTGATGGCGACGAAGTTCTCGTTCAGCAGCTGCGCCACGCTTTCGTTCTCGAACGACTCGTGCGCCATGACGTGACACCAGTGGCACGCCGAGTAGCCGATGGACAGGAAGATAGGCTTCCCTTCCCGTCGAGCCTTGTCAAAGGCCTCCGGGCCCCAGGGATACCAGTCCACGGGGTTGTTCGCGTGCTGCTTGAGGTACGGGGACGACTCGGAGGCGAGCCGGTTGCTGTGGTGAGCGGCCGTCGTCATGAGTCATTCTCCGCCTGCCCGAAGCGGAGAAACAACCCCGGATCATCCCGGCAGTGTGACGGCCGTCACTGGACCCGTCGAGCCCTGAGCCTCGACCACGAAACCCAGCCGCTGGACATAAGACTTCTCGCCGTCCCTGGCCGCTCCGTGGTATTAATTGGACTGAATAAAAGAGGTGAAAACGTGTTTTGGAAAACAACGGGCCATCCACGGGCGCGCTGTCTGACGACGACTGTCGTCGGCTTCCTGCTTCTCGCGAGCCACTCGGTGCACGCGGCCTCGGCTCCGGCACCTGCCAAGGTGGCCCCGCTCGCGGCGACGCTCACCAATCCCATTCTCTTCGTGACGCAGATCCCGATCCCCGCGGACTTCACCGCCGTCGCTTCGGTGTTCGGCAATCAGCGCTCCGACATGGACTCCGTGGGCCGCGGCGGCGATCTCTGGATCCGGTATCCCGACGGAACGCTGAAGAACCTCACCGCCACCGCGGGCTACGGTAACTCGGGCCAGCAGGGCTCCACGTCCATCGCGGTCCGACAGCCGTCCGTCCACTGGAGCGGCACGAAGGCGCTCTTCAGCATGGTGATCGGGGCGCCCACCCAGCAGTACGTGTACCTCACGTTCTACTGGCAGATCTACGAGATCACCGGCCTCGGCAAGAACGAGACACCCGTCATCACGAGGGTCGTGGGACAGGCTCCGAACTACAACAATGTCAGCCCGATCTACGGCACCGACGATAAGATCATCTTCACGTCGGACCGCCCCCGGGGCGGCGAGGCGCACCTCTATCCGCAGCTGGACGAGTACGAGGAGGCAGCCACCGTCACGGGCCTCTGGAGCCTCGATCGGACGAACGGTCTGCTCAGCCTGATGAATCACACGCCGTCGGGAGTCTTCACGCCGACGATCGACAGCTTCGGTCGCGTGATCTTCACGCGGTGGGATCACCTTCAGCGTGACCAGCAGGCCGATACGGACTTCGGCGTCCCGGGGGATGGAACCTACGGTACGTTCAATTACGCCAGCGAAGCCGTCGGCGCCGCTCGCCTGAACGACCGTACGGAAATCTATCCCGAGCCGCGCGCCGTTCGCACCGACCTGCTCGCCGGAACCAACCTGACCGGCCACAGCTTCAACCTGTTCTTTCCGTGGCAGATCAACGAGGACGGAACCGAAGAAGAGACGGTCAACCATATCGGGCGGCATGAGCTGCACAACTACTTCGAACGCGTTTTCACCGACGACAACGCTCTCCAGGACTTCAGCACGCCCGGCGCAGCGCTGAACCAGAATCGGATCAACAACTTCCTGGAGATCAAGGAAGATCCGAGCGTTCCCGGTCGGTACTTCGGCATCGACGCGCCGGAGTTCTACACGCACGCGGCCGGCCAGGTGATCGCCATCAATGGCGCGCCCACGCTGAACGCCGACCAGATGGCGATCACGTATTACACCGATCGTTCCACCGCGGGCTTCGTCGAAGCCGGCGACCCGATTCCGCCTCAGCACTCGGGGCACTATCGCGATCCGCTCCCGCTGGCCGACGGCCAGCTCGTGGCGGTCCACAGCGCACAGGTGGGGCTCGACTACAACACGGGGACCCGGGAGAACCCGGTCTCACGGTACGACTTCCGGATGAAGACGCTGAAGCAGGTGGCGGGCGTCTGGGTGCCGGATCAGGCGCTCACGAGCGGCATCACCAAGTCCGTGACTTACTTCGACCCTGATTACCTCGTCACGTACACCAACGTCGTGATGTGGGAGCTCGACCCCGTCGAGGTGCGCGCGCGCGTTAAGCCGGCGCAGCGCCAACCCGCGATCGATCCCGTCGAGCAGGGAGTCTTCGACCAGGAAGGAGTGGACGTCAACGCGCTGCGCTCCTATCTGCGCGCCAACAAGCTGGCGCTCATCATCAGCCGCAACGTGACGACCCGCGAAAGAGGGGACAAGCAGCAGCCCTACAACCTGAAGGTCGTGGGCAGCGCCACGCAGACAATCGGAAGCGCAGGCCAGCTCTATCAGGTAGGGCACATGCAGTTCTTCCAGGCCGACCAGATCCGTGGCGTGGGCGGAACCGCGAATCCGGAGGCCGGCCGACGGGTGCTCGCCCAGATCATGCACGATCCGAACGTGAAGAACCCGCCGAACCCCACCGGCCCTGTTGGAAGTGTGAAGATCGCTTCGGACGGTTCGATGGCGGCGTTCGTCCCCTCACGCCGGGCGATGTCCTGGCAGCTCACCGACGCCGCGGCGGTGCCCGTGGTGCGCGAGCGCTTCTGGCTCACATTCCAGCCGGGAGAGATCCGCACGTGTACGTCGTGCCACGGCCTGAACACTTCCAACCAAGCGAATCCGCCTCAGCCCCCGCCCACCAACCCTCCGCTGGCGCTCAACCTGCTGCTGCAGTACTGGAAGGCGAACCAGCCGGTCTTCCCGACGCAGCTCGGCTTCTACCCCGTCATCCCCTGCCGCGTGGCGGACACACGGAACGCGCCGGGCCCCGCGGGCGGGCCGGCGCTGCCCGCCAACGGCTCGCGTACGTTCGCGGTGGCCGGCAGCTGCGGCGTCCCCGCCCTGGCGCGTGCGGTGACAGGAAACGTCACGGTGGTCAGCCCGGCAGCGCCGGGCGATCTCCGGCTCTACGCGGGAA
>JBDSFL010000630.1:0-9838 GCA_039919545.1 Thermoanaerobaculia bacterium
CATGCCTGCCTTGGCGGCCGTGCGATCGCCGCCGCCCAGCAGGAGCGTGCGGTCTTCCAAAGTGCGGTCGTAGTTGATCCCCACCGGCACGAACACGATGTCGCGCTCGCCGGCAGGGTCGAAGGACCGCACCATGTAGTCGAGGATGCCGAGGCGAGGGGCTCGCAGCTTGCCGTCGCGGCTGAGCCCTCCCTCGGGGTAGACCGCCTGCGTCACACCGGCCGCGGTGGCCATGCCCACGTAGCGTTCGAGGACCTTGCGATAGAGAGGATTCTTCGAGTCACGGCGGATGAAGTACGCGCCCATCGAACGGAAGAGGGTCTGCAGCGGCCAGATCCGCGCCCACTCCCCAACGGCGTAGCTCAGCGCCGTCCTCTCCGCCGCCAGGTAGCCCACGAGCACGTAGTCCATGTTGCTGCGGTGGTTCATCAGGAAGACGACGGTTGCGTCCAAGGGGATCGCCGCCATGCCGGCCTCGTCGCTCGCCCCGAGGCGCACGCGGAAGAGAAACCGCGCCACCTTTCGCGCGATGGCATACCCCACACGGAAATACACGTAGGCGTTGAACGCCGGGACGATCTCCTCGGCGTAGCGTTTCACGCGCGACATCACGACGTCGCGGGGCAGCCCCTCGTCGCGCCCCGCCGCCTCCGCCGCGGCCAGAACCTCGCGGTCATACAGGAGCTGATCGATGAGGACGCGCCGCTTCGTCAGCTTGAAGGGCTGGATGCGGATGCTCAGGCGCGCCGACACCTCGTCCAGGACGCGGTTCACGCGCCGGCGCACGAACCAGCGCGCGCCCGGAACGAGGAGCCGGTCGATCACGGACCACAGCGCCAGGGCCAGAAGCGCGAGGACCGACCAGAGGGGCAGGGTGACGGTGCGCATCGTCGTCGAATGCCCGTCAGCGATTGGACGTGTTCATGGCGAGTGACGGAGAGCATACGTCCGCGCGGATCGAGCCATCAATCGGGAGCCGGGCTCGTCTCCCTCTCCACCTCCATCCGAAGGGCGCGTGAGCAGGAGCTCGTGGAGGACGTCCGGAGTGACGAAGGAGGTGATCTTGAAGCCTGGTCGAGAAAATGCAGCTCCCTCGGGACCCGGGGTCAGCCCTTTCGAACCCTCGGCAACCACTGAAATTTCGCCAGCGCGATCGAACCCTTCGCGTCGAAGCGGACGCGTTCGGCCTCGAGGCGAAGTCGCTGCAGCACGTCCATGCCGTCTCCGGCCGAGCGCATGCTGATCTGTCCCCGTGCGTTCACGACACGATGCCACGGAAGCGGGCTCGGCGAGGAGAGCGCATTCAGCGCATAGCCGACGACCCGCGCGTGACGCGGCATGCCGGCGAGCGCAGCCACCTGGCCGTAGGTCGCCACGCGCCCGCGCGGGATCCGCGCGACGACGCGATAGATCAGCCCATACGTTTCCGTGGGCATCAGAAGAGCTTGTGAACCGCCTCGAGCATCCGGTCCAGGTTGATCGGTTTTCTGATCACTTGCAATCCCAGCGGACTCTTCGAAGGATCCGATGTGGAGACGAGGACGGGGATATCAGAAAATCGCGGATCGAGCTGCATGCGCGAGAACAGCTCGCGTCCGTTCATCACGGGCATCGCCAGATCGAGCACCATCACGCACGGGCGCCCGATCAGAGGGAGCTTCTCGAGGGCATCCACGCCGTTCACGGCCGTCACGACCTCGTAGCCCTCGTCCTGGAATGCCTCGCTCAGGGACGCGAGCATATCCACCTCGTCGTCCACGATCAGCACCTTCCGGCGCGTTTCTAGCAAGCGTTCCCTTCGCGTCCGAGGTCGAAGAGCCGGTTGCCCGCTCCTGAGAGCGCCTTGCGCGGCAGCTCGACGAGGACGGTCGTTCCCTTCAGCTCGGACGAATCGATCGCGATGGAGCCGCCGTGTCCGAGCACGATCTGCCGGCTCACGAACAGGCCGAGCCCGAGGCCGCTCGAGTGCACTGATTTCTTGTCCGCGTTGCCATGGAACGGTTCGAACAGCACGGGCACCAGCTCGGCCGGAACGGCCCCTTGGTTGTGGAACTCCAGGCGCAACGACGTCGGGTGGTTGCCGTCGATTCGGAGCTGTACACGCGTTCCGGGCGCTCGATGGTGCAGGGCGTTGCCGGCGAGGTTGGAAACGAGCTGGCAGATACGCCCTTCGTCCCCATCCATCAGCGGGTCTCCCTCGAAGAGCACCTCGGCCGCGAAGCCCGCCTCCGCCACCTCCAGCTCGTCCACGACCGACTGACAGACCTTGCGAAGATTCAGCTCGCGGCAGTCGAGCCTCAGGCCCGTTCCGAGGCGAATCTGCGTGAAGTCGAGGAGCTGATCGATCATGCGCGCCATGCGGTCTGCGCTCGAGAGGATCCGTCCGATCGGCTTGGTCAGCTTCTCGTCCTCCGCACGCCGGCGCAGCAGGCTCGCGGAGGTGACGATGGCATTGAGCGGGTTTCTGAGGTCGTGGCCGAGGATGCCCAGGAACAGCTCGCTGAACCGGACGGTTCTCTGCAGCCCTTCGATCAGGCGCTCACGTTCATCCACCGAATTCTTCAGAGCGTCTTGGCTCTCGCGCAGCGATTCCTCGGAACGCTGGAGCTGCTGGAGCGCGAGCCGCTGCTCCTCCTCGAGCTTATTGCGGTACGCGAGCTCCGTGACCAGAGCCTGCTCTCTCTGCTGCAGCCGGCTCACTTCGCGCGACCGAGCCAGCAAGCTGATGTCCTGAAAGTATTTTTCGGCGGGGATCACGGCGGAGTGGTCGGCGCAGATGCGCGAGAACCGTCCCTCGTGCGCCGCGTCGGAGAAGCCGTCCATCCGGTAGGCGCAAAGGAGCTCGAAAGGCTGCTGGCGCCCCAGCTCGTTCCAGAGCTCCTCGAGCTGCATCGCGGCCTCGGAATTCCCGGCGCGCCAGAGAATGTCCACCATCTCACCGAAGACGCGCGGGCGTCGTCGCGAGCCGTTCACTCCGGAGACCGTCTCGAGGATGCCGCCGATCACGGTGCGGAACAGCAGTCGATCGACGCCATTTCCCACCATGATCTTCGAGAGCGTGACGGACGCCTCGAGCAGGACCACTCTTCGGGGAAATTTCCCTTCGGGGAAGGCGCACCTGGCCTCGAGGCGCCGGCTGATCAGGTCGAGGTGGTTCCGGCTGGCCACGACCACGATCGGGTCACCCTCGGAACCGATCGGGGAAAGGAATTCGGCAACGCAACCGGCAAGAAAGGCATCGTCCTCGTAAAATTGGACGACATGAACAGATTCGCCCAGCACAACCGTCCCGTCCTGGGAAACCTCGGCAGGAAACGCCTCCTCGCGGGACGGGGGATCGGCCATGCCGGGAGAGAGCTTGTGGCCATCTCCCGTTTCAATCGAATCCGAGTCCATGACATCGGGCGTTAAGCAAAGTTGAAGCCAAAATCCTGGGAGGCCGGAAGAAGGGTCAGCGGCGGTAGCTCAATCCGATCTGGGAGTGTCGTGCGGTTCTGATACGGCACGGTGATGAGGCTGATCACGTCGGTGATCTGGTTGTAGTAGATGCTGAGCGTGTTCTTCCAGCGCGCCGAGGGCGTGAAATCGTAGATCAGCTCCGTGGAGGTGAGCCGCTGGTCGCTCGGGCTGAAGATACCCGCGAGCCAACTCCAGCCGGCGTCGCTGCGCCGCGATCTTGCCTCGCAAGCCCCATACGTCCGACCCCTCCTCCTTTCGCCACGGGCTGCTAGCCGATCACGACGAGCCAATCGAATTCCGATCGACAACTAGAATCGATGGATGGACGCGAATCCAACGAAGACGTCGGCCCGGACCGAGGCCCTCTTCTTCGGCGCGGTCGCCTGCCTGGTGGCGCTGAACGTGTTCGTGCAGAACACCAACCTGGGGCGGTCGGTGGTCCCGGGCCTGGACGAGGGGATCTACCTGTATGCCGCGAAGCTGATCTCGGGCGGAGCCTTGCCGTACCGCGATTTCTTCCTCTCGCATCCTCCTCTCCTTTTCTTCGGGGCCGCCGCTCTGCTGGGAACGGGTCTGGACATGGACGGCTTCCATTTCCTCTACACGCTCTGGTTCTTCAGCCTTCTCGTCCCGGTCTGCTACGTGGCGCGCACGCTGTCCCGCAGCGCGGCCGCGGGCCTGGTGGCCGGACTCTTCCTGAGCACGTTCACCGAGCTCGTGCAGTGGGACGCCCGCTTCTTCGCGCTGAGGCAGGCTTCGCTTCCCTTCTTCGCGCTGGCTCTCTTCTTCTTCTACGTCAGGCCGAGGCCCGTGCTGGCCGGCCTGCTGCTCGCCGCGTTCGCGCTCTCCGTGCTGTCGAACGTTTTCGTCGTCTCGGCCTGGCTCCTCTCGCTGCTCCTCCAAGAGCTCCGGACCGCGGGATCACGGCGAGAATGGGCATCCCGGTATGGACGTTTGCTGCTCGTCTTCCTCGTCGTCACGGCGGCTGGATACGCGGCGACGCTGACCATCCCGCACGCCTTCGAGGATCTCGTCGTGTTCCAGAGCGCGCGGCGCTTCCACCCGTTTGCCGGCCGCTTCGCGAGCCTTCTTCTTGCCCTGAGGTTCAACGCTCCGTTCCTCGGGCTCGGTCTGATCGGGTCCTTTCTCCCGGCGTCGGGAGCGAGATTCTTCGGCGTCACGAATCTGCTGGGCGGAATCTTGATCGTGCTGGGAGCGCGCTCTTTCTATCCGAACTACCTGTCGATCCTCGCCGTCTCGCTCGCCATCAGCGCCGCGATCCTGACGGGCGCCCTGGCGCGCAGCCCGCCGGGGCGCAGGATCCCGTTCATGGCCGAGGGATTGGTCGCATCCCTCCTGCTGGTGAATGCCTTTCTTTACCTGCGAGCTCCTCTTCTCCGTACCGTCACTCCCGAGTTCTACGAGGTGGTCGAGGTCCTGAAGCGGGGCCCCGGCCCGATCCTCGCCTTCGAGCCGAGGCTCGCCCTCTACGCCGGAGTCGAGCTGACGCCTCACTACTACGTCGCGGATCCCAAATTCCTCCGTGCCATGAACAAGAACCTGGAGGAGCAGACCTTTCTCGAGCTCGTCGGGCGCAGTAACGCGATCGCGGTCGAACCCTACCTGGCCTCGTTTCTCGACGCGCCGCGCTGGCAGAAGATCGCCGCGGAATTCGATCTCGTGTATCGCAACGGCGGCTATCAGGTGTGGGTCAAGCGAGCGCACTGAGAGACGTGCACGCGGGTGCGGGCGCGCGGCCCGGAATGGTCAGGCGTTGAACTGGGACAGGTGGTGGTCGAGGTGCTTGTACGCCAGCCGTCCCCACTCCGCCCCCGTGAGCTTGCCGAAGAAGCTGTGCGTTTGCTTGCCGGCTTCCTCCGGACCGCGCTGACAGAAGCTCTCGAGCAGCTTTTCGAGACGAACCCTTTCGGCCGCGAAATCCCGATCGTCCTTCACGATGAACGTCGGATCGGTGGGAGAGTTCTTGGTGAAGGGCTTGTCGCCGAGCACCCCAGCTCGGACGAACGGCGCGAGAACCTTGCCGATCAGCGCCTGCTTCATCGGCCGCACGCCGGTTGCGGTCTCGAGCGCCGCGGAGCAATGCGCCAGCATCTGGCCTGGATTCATCTTCCCCCACTGGCGCGGGCTGCCGGGCGAAAGCTTCGCGAGACGGTCGAGGATCACCTTCCGGTCCGCGGGATCGAAGATGGTGTGCATGCCGGAAATCTATCAGAGGGAGGAAGGGAGCGAAGAGACGGGGAGCGGCAGGTAATCGGAATGCGCACACACGACGCGGGCGCTGCCATGGTTCAGCATGGACTCGAAGTCGGTCGGCCGCGAGGCGATCGTGTATGGGCACCAGCACGGCGCCGAGCGCGGGGAAGGCGCAGAACGCCTCGAGCTGCGCGCGCGCTTTCAGGATCCCGATGGCAGCCTGCTTGCATAGCTTTCCCTGTACCGGAGGAAAAATGAAAAGTCACTTCAGGAGCGCGTCATGAAGGGCACCGGCGTCTATCTCATCGGCTACGTGATCCTGCTGGGAGGCGTCGTCGCGGCGCTCGCGAAGACCGGAGTGCTGAACAACATCGGCGCCGGCTGGACCGCCATCGGCCTCGTGATCGCCATAGGCCTGGGCATCATGGTGGCGGTGGGTTCGAAGAGCTCGGTCCAGATCGAGAAGTGAGGCTCCCGGGTCGCGCCGGGTAGCGAACGCTATCGCTCGAGCCAGCCACCGCGAAAGCCCGCGCGGCGCAGCCCGCTGACGAGGTGCGGGCTGCCCCGCATGAGTCGCCAGATCAACCCCGAGCGATGGTTCTCGATCATCAGCACGATCGGCCCTTCGTTCAGGCCGAAATACGATGAAGCCACCCATCCCTTCCCGTCCACGGAGGGAAACGAGGGGTTGAAGCTGCCGAGCAGGCCATAGGCGCTCTGGATCGCGGGCCGCTCGTGGATGAGCGCCTCGATCGTGGGGAGCACGACCTCGGGCGCGAACGGCAGGGACGCCACGGCCGCCCACGGCGCGAGAGTGCCGTCATCGGGTCCGAACGGAATACCGCGCGCCAGGTAGCCGGCGAAGCGGCGAACGCTTCTCCCGGCCCCGAACGACGCGGGCCCCGGCCCATCGCTGGCGGTCAGCCCCCACGAGAGCGCGCCATAGCCTGCGAATCCGCGCGGATTCCGGATCGCGTACTCCTGCTGCAGCAGGGTTGCGCGGCGGCTGTTCTCGAAGTAATCCATTCCCTTCTCGCGCATGAAGGCGTCCTGAATTTCACGGAAATCGATCCAGACGTGCGAGAGCTGGTGAATGAAGAGCGGTCCCGCGTGGAGATATTCACGACCGTACAGCCTCTTCCAGCGGTAGGTCGCGCACCACGCCGCGTACGACGCGGCCGGCAAGGGAAACGTCGGCGAGCCGAGCCCCAGCGCATAGAGCAGGAGGGCCTCGTCATAGCCCGTCCAGCGATGGCGCAGGAAGCCGCTCTCGGGTTTCCAGCCCATCGTGAGCGTGAGCCCGCCGTTCAGGGCCCAGGGCCAGTCGACCCGTTCGTAAAGAGCCTCGGCCAGAGAGCGGATCTCCGTCTCCTCGCTCGAAGCGCCGTCGAAGGACGCGGCGGCCGCGAGCACGCCCGCCATCAGCAAGGCCGTGTCGATCGTCGAGAGCTCGCAATTCCACGTCCGCCTCCCCGTGCGCATGTCGAGGAAGTGGTAGTAGAACCCGTGGTGGCCGGCGGCATCGTGCTCCGGCCCCTGCGGGCTGTTCCACAGGAATCGCAGCGTGGCGAGCGTGATGCCGCAGGCCTCGTCCCGCGTCGTGAAGCCGCGCGCCACCGCGACGGGATAGGCCGTGAGCGCAAGGCCCATGGCCGCGATGCTCGCCGGAGATCCCACGACCGTCGTATCGGGCACGAGGCCGCTCGCGGCGTCGGTCTCGTGCGCGAAGTAGCGGAAGCTTTCGCGCTGCAGCCGCTCGAGGAGCGCCTCGGTGGCGTCCGGTCCCGGCTTCGCCGGCCCGGTCAACGCTCCGCCCGGGCGCCCCGCCCCGAAGGCGTGCGCGGAACTGGAATCGACTGCTCCACCTGCGACCGCGCATGCCGCTCTCCATGCGCGCTCGTTTCGTCCTTGCGCCCGATGGCCGCGATCGCGCTCTGCACGGCCTCGGCGAGCGTGGGATGGACCTGGAGACCGTCTGCCAGCACCGACGCCGCGGCTCCGGCGTTCATCAGCGTGGCGACGAGGTGGACCAGCTCGGCCGCGAGATGCGAGACGATGGTGGCGCCGAGAATGCGCCCCGTTCCTTGCTCCACGATCACCTTCACGAAGCCGTTCGTCTCGCCCAGCTCACGGGCCTTGCCGTTGGCCCGCATCTCGTAGCGCCCCACCTCGATACGCTTTCGCGAGGCCCGAGCCTGCGTTTCGGTCAGCCCCACGCGGCCGAGCTCCGGATCCGTGAACAGGGCGTACGGCACCACGCGCTCGGTCGTGCGGGCGCCGTCACCGAGCAGCTGTGAGGCCAGCACGCGGTAGTCGTCCCACGCCGTGCTCGTGTACATCGCTCCGCCGCGGATGTCTCCCGCCGCCCAGATCCCGCCCACACGCGTGGCCAGGCGCGCGTCGACCGGGATGATGCCGTCGGGCCCGAGACGCAGGCCCACGCTCGACAGCCCCAGATCGCCGGTGTTGGGCCGGCGCCCCGAAGCCACGAATACATGCGAGGCCAGCAGCTCGCGCTCGACTCGTGCGGGTCCACGGCCGCTCCGGAGCGTCACGCTCACGCCGCGCGCGCGCGCCTTCACCGCGGCCACGCGGCTCTCCATGGCGAAGTCGATGCCCTCGCTCTCCAGAAGCGTGCGCAGCGTGCGCGCGGTCTCGGCGTCCTCGGCGGAGAGGATCTCCGTCGAACGCTCGACCAGCGTCACGCGGCTCCCCATGCGGCGGTAGAACTGGCCCAGCTCCAGCGCGATGTCTCCCGCGCCGAGAAACACCACGTGCTCGGGACGTTCGGGCGCGTTCAGCCAGTTCCCCGCGTGAAGATAGTCGAGCTCCGCCAGGCCCGGGATGCGTGGAATTTCGGCCCGGGTGCCGGTATCGAGAACGACGGTGTTTGCCAGCAGCAGGCTCGTTCCCACGCGCACGCGGAAGCGCTTCCCCTCGCGCCCGGCGAGGCGCGCCTGTCCGGAAAAGAGCGCGATGCGGGATTCGTTCTCGAGCCCGCGGCGCAGGCTCCCGCGCGATTCGAGGAGCAGGCTTCGCGCGCGCGCGAGGACCGCCGGGAAATCCACGTCGACCGTCGGGATGCGCAGTCCGAACGTCGCGCCGCTCCGGGCCTGGTGCGCCAGCCGCGCCGACGCGAGCACCGCCTTCGAGGGGGTGCATCCGAAGTTCACGCACGAGCCCCCCAGATGCTTCCGTTCGGCCACCGCGACGGTTTTCCCGGCCGAGGCGCACGCGTGCGCCAGGGGAATGCCGGCCTGCCCCGCGCCGATGATGACGACGTCGAAGTGCGTGCTCAGCGCGCTTCCAGCTTCAGCACGCCTTCTTCGATCCGGTAGACCACGGACGGGTGATCGAGCTGGACCGTCTCGGGATCCACGGCCGTCACGCTGCCGTGCGACACGCATTGAAGCGGCACCCAGTACGATTTCACCGGATCATCCTCCGCGCGGCGCGAGGCGTTCTCGAGGACGAACAGGAATTCTTGGGGCAGCCGGTAGGGCGGGATCAGCCGTACGCGCACGGGCGGCGCGATCGGAGCCGCGGCCGACGACGTGCCGCCCGAGAGACCGGTGAGCACTCCGTAGAGCTGGGCCCGGGGCCCGCACGGGAGATCCTCCGCAGCGGTGAAGCGCTCCATGAGATGCGCCCTCAGCGCGGCGGGCAGCGTGTCCACCGCGAAGCGGAAGAGGCGAGGCACGTCGATCTCGAACGCCGCCACGTACATGCGCGGGCTGGTGCAGAACGACAGTCCGTCGCGCAGACTCTCGACGGCATCGGCCGGATCCCGTGCGACTTCATCTCGCGGCGCGGCCGTCGAGACGCCGCTCCCACCGCTCCGGCGCTCGCCGGACCAGAGCGGGGTGGAGGCTTCTGGCTCACTCATCGCGTGTCGGATTCGCATCATAGCGAAGCGCGGTACTTCTCCACTCGAAACGCGAGCATTCGCACCTCGCCGACTACAATACGAGCAACGCACGAGGGCGCTTCCGCGGGTCCTCGAGGAGCACCCATCTGAGTCCGCTCGAGATCGCCGCCGTCCTCTTCACGGGGATCTCGGTCTGGCTCTCCGTGAAGCAGCACATCGCGAGCTGGCCGACGGCGATCGTCGGCGTCGGGCTCTACATGGTGGTCTTCTGGCAGACCAAGCTCTACGCCGACATGG
>JBDSFL010000639.1:0-3269 GCA_039919545.1 Thermoanaerobaculia bacterium
AGTTCTACTTCATGGAGATGAACACGCGGATCCAGGTCGAGCATCCCGTGACGGAGATGGTGACCGGCTTCGATCTCGTGAAGGAGCAGATTCGTGTGGCCGCCGGCGAGAAGCTGTCCTTCGGAAATCTGCGGGGGCGCAAAGGCTGGCAGCCACGCGGGCACGCCATCGAGTTCCGGATCAATGCCGAGGATCCGGTCACGTTCGCGCCCTGTCCCGGCACCATCACCACGCTGAACCTGCCGGGCGGACCGGGCGTCCGGGTGGACACGGCCGCGTACGCGGGCTGGAAGATCCCGCCGTACTACGACTCGCTCATCGCCAAGCTCATCGTGCATGGGCGCGACCGCGAGGAAGCCATGATGCGCGGGCGGCGGGCGCTCGAGCTCTTCATCGTCGAGGGAGTCAAGACCACGATCCCTCTCCATCTGCGGCTGCTGGATGATCCGGAGGTTCGCGAGGGAAGGGTCTCCACCAAGTGGCTGGAACGGTGGCTGGCGAAGACCAACGCGGATTGAGCTTCGATGGGATGGAGACGGGAGCGCTGCGTCTCCCGATCCTGTACGGGCTCACCGATCCCCGCGGGGTGCGAGGCCTCACCCCGGCAGACGCGACCGAGTTGCTGCTCTCCGCCGGCGTGAGGTTGATCCAGATCCGTGACAAATCATTCGATGTCCGGCGGCGGCTGGCCGGTGCGCTCGAGGCCGTCGCTCTCGTCAAGGCCGCGGGAGGCACCGCGATCATCAACGACCGGTGCGACCTGGCGCTCCTGTCTGAAGCCGATGGTGTCCATCTCGGCGAGGACGATCTGAGCGCGGACGAGGCGCGGCGCGTGCTGGGTCCGTCTGCTCTGGTCGGCATCTCGACGCACTCCGTCGAATCCGCCTGGAAGGCGATGGACGGTGACGGCCTGTCGGCGGCCGCGCGGAACAGTTCCGACCTGGCTGTTTCCTATGTGGCACTGGGACCGATCCGCGCGACAGGATCCAAGAGCACTCCGTTCCCGGCGTTGGGGCTTGCGGCCGTCGAGCAGGCCGCTCGCCGCAAGACTCGGCCCCTGGTCGTGATCGGCGGACTGACGCCCGCGCTGGTGGGTGATTGCCTCGCCGCCGGCGCGGACTCGGTGGCGATGATCGCCGGGCTGCTGGACGGGGATCCGGTTGCGAACGTGTCCGAGGCGAGGGAATCGGCCCGCCGCGCCGGATTCGGCGAGCGCTTCTGATGGGGGACCGGGCGGCACGCATCTACCTCGTGGGTTTCATGGGAAGCGGGAAGACCTCCGCCGGCAGCGCCTTGGCCCGCCGCCTGGACGTGCCTTTCGTGGACCTCGATCTCGCCTTCGAGTCGATGTCCGGCGAGACGATTCGCGAAACCTTCGAGCGGCGCGGAGAAGCCTGGTTCCGCGAACGGGAAACCACACTTCTGCGGGGAACGGCCTCGCTGGACCGCGCCGTCCTGGCCCTGGGCGGCGGCACGTTCGTCTTCGCGGACAATGCGGCGTTCGTGAAGGCCCACGGCCTTTCGGTGTTTCTCGACGCCCCTTTCGAGGTCATCGCGGGCCGGCTGCTCGGGAAAACTTTCGACCGGCCGCTTTTCCGCTCGCTCGACGAGGCGCGCAGCCTCTATGATGCACGCCTCCCTTACTATAAGATGGCTGATTGGACGATTGAAGTGACTGCGAAAGATGACGTTGAAACGGTCGTCGATCGGATCGAGCGGGTGCTGACGGGCGGCGTCGGATCCGGCGTGGACGTTCGCTGAATCGTGCGCTACCTGCTGATCTCCGATCTCCACTCGAATGACGAGGCCCTGTCGGCGGTCTTGAACCGGGTCAAGCGGAAACGCTTCGACCGAGTGGTCTGCCTGGGAGATTTCGTCGGCTATGCGGCAGACCCCAACAAGGTCCTCGACCGCATCCGCACGATGCCCTGCACCACCATCGGCATCCGGGGCAATCACGACAAGGTCGTCGCCGGAACCGACTCGGGAGACATGTTCAATGCTCCCGCGCTCTTTGCCGCGCGCTGGACCACCGAGCGTCTCTCGAAAGAAAACCTCGATTATCTGCGGCGTCTCCCGCTCGGTCCGATGATCGTCGACGAGCTCTTCGCCGTGTGCCACGGCTCACCCTTGGACGAAGACGCATACATCTTCTCGGACTTCGACGCCTCGATGAACTTCGTGCAGATGAACCGGCTCTCGCCCGGGCTCCAGGTCTGCTTCTTCGGGCACAGCCACATCCCGTCGATCTTCACGCTGGAGCGCGAAGGAATTCGCGTCGAAGCGGTCCGCTCGGCGCGCGCGAAGCTGAAGCTCGAGCGGGGGAAGAAATACCTGATCAACCCCGGTTCGGTGGGGCAGCCGCGCGATCGCAATCCGAAGGCGAGCTTCGCGATCTACGACGCCGACGAAGGCGTGGTCCACTTCGATCGGGTGGCGTACGACGTCCAGTCCGCTCGCAAGAAGATCCAGCGCGCGGGCCTGCCCGCCATGCTGGGCGATCGTCTCGTCGTCGGGCTGTAATGAATCGGGGGAACCCCGATAGCGCCTTGCGCCGCTGGAGGCGTGGGAACCCCGCCGCACGATCACGTGGGTTTTCTTCGAGCGGTCCCGGGTTGCTTCCTTTCTCGATCCGGAGCGCGCTTTTTCTCTGTCTCTTTTTTTCGTTCTCGGGTTGCGTCTCGTTCGACGGGCCGGCGGGGCCCCCCACGGGCACGTATGCCGAGCGCATCGAGACGTACTCGCGGCTCCTCGCGCTCGAGGACGGCCGCTCCTACGAACCGCTGCTCACCGGCTACGCGACGGCTTCGCCCGATCCCTGGATTCGCGCGAAGAACGCGCTCGCGATCGGACGCCTGAAGGATCCCGCCGCCAGCGTTCACTTCCCGGTCCTCTTGCGCGATCCCGAGCCGCCCGTGCGGCGAGCGGCCGCCTTCGCCGCTGGACTCAGCGGCGACCGGCGTCTCATCCGCTTCCTGAAGACTTCGCTTTCGGACGCCGATCGCGAGACCGCTTCGCGGGCCGCGGAAGCCATCGCGAAGCTGGGCGGCGACGAGGCCGTGCCCGCGCTGCTCGAAGCGCTGGAGGTTCCGTCCGGTCCGCGCGCGGCCGCGGCGCTCGCCCTGTTTCGCACGCCCGAGCCGCGCGTGCTCGCTGCCCTCCTGAAGCTCACCGCGGACGCGGACCCCGAAGTCCGGCGGGCCGTTCACTTCGCGCTGGCCCGCCGGCCCAAGCCCGAGTCCCTCCCGGCGCTCCGCTCCGCTCTCGAG
>JBDSFL010000652.1:0-3675 GCA_039919545.1 Thermoanaerobaculia bacterium
CCCCGCTTCGGGCCCCCAGGGGGGCAGCCTCGATGTGCTCATGGATGACGCCGCCGCAGCAGCGCTGGTCTCCGTGACGGCCAGGACGGCCACGCTCACCGCGTCGCCGCAGCCGGCCGGACGTGCGGGTCTCGCCTACACGGCGCTCGCCAGCGGTGAACGGCTGGCAGGCACCGCCGTCGTCTACGGGCTCAGATCCACGCTGGCCGACCGCTCGAACCTGGCCCTCTTCAATACCGGGTCGAGCCCGATCACGCTCCGCATCACGCTCTTTTCCGGAACGGGGGGAACACCCGTCATCGTTCGCGACGCGCTGGTGCTGGCCGGGTCGTCTTGGTTTCAAATCTCCGGGGTCCTTGGTGACACGGGAATCACGAACGGATGGGCCTTGGTCGAGAGGATCGCCGGGTCGTCGGGCTTCGGTGCCTATGGAGTGGTGAACGACAACGGCACGAACGACGGCTCGTACCTTTCCCCCGTTTCGGGAACGCTGTCCGGAAACCGGATCACCGTGCCTGTGCTCGTCGAGACGGCGACCTTTCGCAGCGAGCTCGTCCTGACGAACCGCAGCACGGCCAGCGTCGACTTCACGCTGAGCTACCGCGAATCTCTGACACCCGCCGATGGGGCCGGGGGAGAGACGACCGTGCGACTGCAGCCGATGGAGCAGCGAATCATTCCGGAGGCCGTCAATTTTCTGCGCCAGGCGGGCCTGGCCCTCGGGCCAGCCACGTCGAATCATGCGGGCTCGCTCCGCATCAGGGTGCTCGGCTCGCCGCTCGAGCAGCTGTTCGCCGGCGCGCGCACGGCGGCGGTTTCACCTGGCGGAGGCCAGTTCGGACTCTTCACGCCGGGCATCTACTCGGGGACGGAGGCGGCGGGCGCGGCCCTCGTGGCGGGCCTCCGCGCCGATGCCGAGAACCGCTCGAACCTCGCCGTCGCCAACGTCGGCGATGACGGAGCGAGCTCCGTGACGCTCGAGCTCCATGTTTTCGACGGAGAGGATCATGGCCTCGAGAAGGGGACGCCCCAGCAGGTGGTGCTCGCGCCTGGCGAGTTCCGCCAGATCAATAATGTTCTTTCGCCTGCCGGCGTGAGGAGCGGCTGGGTGAGCGTTCGTCGCGTCGCGGGAGCTTCTCCTTGGATCACGTATGGCGTGGTGAACGACGGCGGAGCCCCGGGGGAGAGAACGGGCGACGGCGCCTACGTCCCGATGCAGCTTCTGGAAGCCGACGCTCCGCTCGAAGAGGGCGAAACGATCACGTCGGCGGATACACGGGCGAGCCTCTTCGTTCCGCGCGGATCTCTCCCGAACGGAACCGTGGCGACCCTCGTCAAGTCGACGAGCCGTCCTCTGGATCCCAACCTCGATGTCGAGAGTCTCTACGAAGTCGGGCCGGCGGGCGCCGTGTTCGGCATCGCGCCCCGACTCAAGCTGCGCTACGAGCCCGCGCGGCTTCCCCTCGGGCTGCCGGAATCCGCGTTAGCCGTCTCCACGGGCTCGGGCGACCTCTGGACGGCCGCGGCCCAGCCGGCCGTGGACGAGGCCGCCCATCAGGCTTCGGGCGCGATCTCCGGTCCGGGAACGTGGGGTGTTCGCCGCGCGGAGGCGTCCGCGCCCTGCACTCTTCCGGAGGCGCGGCAGTTCGACTTCTGGCTCGGATCGTGGCGCTACACGGCGCCGAACGGGCCGCCCGGAACGAACTTGATCACACGCGACACGGCCGGCTGCACGATCGAGGAGCACTTCGCCCAGGGACCGTATCGTGGGAGAAGCGTGAGCCTGTTCAATCCCGCCACCGGAAAGTGGTACCAGACGTATGTCGATTCGGAAGGCGCCCGCCTACCGCTGGCGGGTGTCTTCGAGGGTGGCCGGATGGTGCTCTACGAGACGCCGACGCGTCGCTACGTGTGGGTGGTGACCAGTCCCACCCAGATTCGCTACTTCGTGGAGGACACGACGAACGGCGGGGTCTCCTGGTTCGAGGCCTTCACGTCGTTCTATACGAGAACGTGAAGTAAGGGGAACGGCTCAGAGAGTGGCTCCGATCGCCTCTCCGCGCGCGATTCGATCGCCCAGGGAGACGCCGTCGCGCCACGGGCCCGTCACGAGAAGCGAGGGCTGGGCCTGTGCATGGTTGACGGCGTCGAGGTCCTGATCGAGGGCGTCGAGCGTCTTGCGGTGGCCGATGGGAAGCCGCGGGATCGCCGCCGACCACCGCACGAGGCTGCGATGGATGCGCTCGCCGATGTTCGGATGCAGGCGCCTCACCTCGCTCTCGGCGAGGTCGAGGAGCTCTTCTTCCGGGCGGGCCACCAGCGCGGGGTCGAGAGCGCCTCCGAGGAACACCGTCGTCTGCGCCACGCCCGCGGGGAAACGCGCGGGGAAGAGCGAGGATGGGTACAGCACGCCGAGCGCGTGGAAGCCCTCGCCGCGCGGGATGAGGGTGCCGAAGCCGCGCGGCGCGCCGCCCGCATCCGCGGGACGGAAGGCGAGGAGCACGACGGCGAGCGGCGAACAGGCCAGCGCCGTGAGCGATGCGCCGGAACGGGGAAGCCGCTGTCCGAGCAGCCGCGCGAGCTGCGGGGCGGGCAGCGTCGAGAGGATGCGCTCGGCCTCGAACATGCGGCCGTCGGCGGTCTTCAGCTGCCACACGGGGGTGGGGCCGCTGCCTGGACCCTCGAGTGAGGTCACCTCGGATCCGGTCACGATGGCGGCGCCCGCCGCCGTGAGGCGCGCGGCGATGGCCTGGGGAATGCGCGCGAGACCGGCGGGAAAGCTCACCGTGCGCGAACGAAAGCGCACCGTCGGCGGTGTCGGCGGCGTGCCGGAAGCATTCACGCCCCGCATGCCCAGTAGCACGCTGCCGGAACGCCGCTCGGCCTCCCAGAGTTTCGGGAAAGCGCAGCGCATCGAGAGGGTCGTCGGATCGTCGGCATAGACACCCGAGACGATCGGGCCGATGGCGTAGCGCGCGATCTCCCGGCCGAAGCGGCGTTCGAAAAAGGCGTGCACCGACTCGTCCTCGACGCCCGCGCCCGCGCGCGAAACGAAGGGCTCGCAGAGCACGCGGAGCTTGGCCCCGGCCGAGAGCACGCTCGTGAAGAGGGCGGCTGGCCCCGCCGCGATGGCACGCGCCCGGCCTTCGCGCACGATCCAGCGCGGTGCGCGCCCATCCGCGACCAGCACCTCGCCGTTCAGATCGAGATCGGCGAGCAGCCGTTCCGCCGCTTCGTTCGTGCGCAGCGTGTTCGGCCCGGCTTCGAGCACGAATCCGTCCTGGTTCAGCGTGCGGATCGAGCCGCCCACGCCGGGCGCGCCCTCCAGGATCAGCAGGTCCGACTGGTCGGAGCCTGCGCGCCGGAACGCGGCCGTGAGGCCCGCGATGCCGGCGCCCAGGATCGCGACCCGCGCACGCGTCATGGCGGGGCGCTGTCGAGCGTGCTCGGGGCGAGCGTGCTCGCTGCGAGCGTGTTCGCTGCGAGCGTCTTTTTCACGACGGCCGCCAGCGCGCGGATCAGCTCGGGGTGATCGTTCAGCCCGTCGGCCGCGACGTAGTGCTCGATGCCCTGCGCGCGCGCCGCTTCGCCGAACAGGATGCGGATCTCGTACAGCGTCTCCACGTGGTCGGAGACGAAGGCGATCGGGCAGACGATGACCTGCTTGACGCCTTC
>JBDSFL010000670.1:0-9649 GCA_039919545.1 Thermoanaerobaculia bacterium
GACGGGTCGTAAGGCTGCCCCGGCTTCACGCCGAGAGAGCCCTCCAGCTCCGCGGCGGGAATCGCCTTCGCCCCTTCGATCGAGAGTCGCGACACGAAGAGGCGCGGCCCTTCCTCGACCGGAAAGGTGACGTCGAGCGTGAAGCTCTGCGCCCCGTCCCGCACGACCGCCTTGCGCAGACGCGCATCGGTGAAGCCCTGGGAGCTGTAGAGCCCGGCCAGAGCGTTGCGGTCGTCTTCGAGGCGCTTGTCGACGAGACGCCCCACCTCGAGGAAACCGCGCGGCTGCGTCTGCACCACGCTCTCCAGCTGCGACACGGTGAGGTCATGCATCCCCGAGAAGTCGACGTGACCCACGGTCCAGCGCTCGCCGCGGTCGATCTTCACGGTGATCGTATCTTTCGATTCACTGGTGGCGAACGAGGTCTCCACCCGCACGCGGGCGTAACCCTTTTCCTGGTACGACCTCTTCAGCGAATCGGCCAGCCGGCGGATCGCATCCTCGTCCGGCGGCTCCCCGCGCGACCAGGGAGAATCGGGGTGCTTCCTGACGTCGGAATCCGAGGCGCCTTCCACGACGAGCACCACGAGAGGCCCGACGAAGACGATGTACTGGGGCGCGGCCCTGCGCGATTTCGGATCGTAGAGGTCGCCGTCGAAGCGCACCTCGGCGCGCGCATAGCCCTTCTTGTGGAAGAGCGCGGCGAAGCGGTCGGCGTCCTCGCGCGCCCTGGCCTCCCGGTAGGGGCGCCCGGTCTTCATGCGGGCCGTCTTGGCGAGGCGCGCCGGGTCCATCGTGCCGATCGATCCCTTCCAGATCGGCGGCGCGGTGAGCGCGCGCGGACCGGGCACGACCTGGAAGCGAACGTCGACGGAGGTCTCGTCCGGACCCGCCTCGACCCTGGTCTCCACCGTGGCGTCGAAGTAGCCGCGCTCTTTCAGCAGCCGCTTCAGCGTCACCTCCGCCACCTGGCCCTCATCGGCGAGCCAGGGGTCGCCCGCATCCACGCGGATCGAATCGCGCAGGCGTCCGCGCTCGGGGATCCGGTCCCCGAGCATCTTCAGCGACGCGATCCGCGGCACGGAGGAGAAGACGATGGCGAGCGAGACGCCTTCCAGCGTCGGCGTCGCTTCGAGCGTCAGGTCCGAGAAGCGGCGCGTGGCGAACAGATTGCGCATCGAGGTGCGCACGGACGATTCGGTGAGAACCTGCCCGGCGCGCAGCTCCGTGAGCGGGCGCAGGATCGCCTCGTCGGCGGGCGCGTCTCCCCGGAACGTCAGTCTGGAAATCGGGCGCCCGTACAGCACGGTCGGCGAGGACGGCGAGAACGGCGACGTCGGCTGCGCCGGCGCCGCCGTCTGGGCCAGCGAAGTTCCTCCCGAAAGAGCCGCGACGAGCGCGGCCCCCGTGATGCGCCGAGCGATTCTCATCGCAGCCGCTGCCGGATCTTCAGGTCGACGGAGTAGACGCCGGTCTCGTCTTTCACGAACTGCAGGAAAGCCTGCGGCGACAGCTGGTACTCCACGAGGATGACCTGCTCCTGATTCGAGGAGGCCTTGTACGAGTACGTGACGGTGAGGTCTTTCGAGATGGATTTACCGAGCGTGAGGCGCGGGGCGTCGAACGAGCTGCCGATGAAGACGGGATCGATCTGCAGACGGTCCAGCCGGAAGAAGCTCTTCGTCCTCTCCGTGGCGGCTTGCGTGACGAGACCGGCGATCAGGTCGCGTGCCGCCGAGACGATCGACTCGTCGGAGGAGACCGGGGCGGACCCGGTCGGCACGCCGAGCGTGTTCGTGCCCGGCAGCTCGCCCGTCGTGATCAGCGAGACGATCTGCCCCTGCGACAGGGGCGGATCGGAGCTCAGCGTGGGTGAGAGGCGAGAGACGGTGCCCGTCACCCCCACCGTCACCTGGTAGTCACCCTCGCGCGAGCGGATGGTCGTGCGCCCTTCGAGCTCGTAGAACGGGTCGATCACGGTGGGATTCGAGAAGAGGATCTTGCCGGAGACGAGCTCGTAACGGATGCCGCGCAGCTCGAGGCGGCCTCCCTCCTCGGCTTCCAGCTGGCCCCAGAGAATGGGATGGCCGAACGAGCCGCGCACGGCGAGATCGCCCGACGCCCGCAGCTTGGCCACGTTGTTCCGCACCTCCACCGAGCCGGGCGGTGCGTTCACCTTGATGTCGAGCGCCACCGAATCGAAGGAGGTGGGGGGCGGCGGGAGAGACGACGACGGCCGCAGCTTGCCGAGCAAGGCCCCGAGGCTCAGGCCGATGTCGGCGTCATACAGCCCGCGCTCCAGCGTGATGTCTCCCTGCGCGCTCCGGATGGTGCGGTCGCCGCGCAGCTGGATGTCGCCCGAGATCGTGGCGCGAAACCCTTCCACGATCTGGCGGCGCACGTGGCTCAGGTGGGCGTTCACGCGGATGCTCTCGGGCCTGATGCCGTCCAGCGCGGCGCTGCCGTCGAGGTCGATCCGTCCGGACGAGTAGAGGAGCGTCATCGCGTTCGTCGTCACGCGGCCGGGAACGAAGATCAGGTTGCCCGTGATCGACCCGAAGGGGTCCGAGCTGCCCAGCGGCAGGAAGTCGACGCCGTCGAGCGCGATCCTCCCCGAAAGGAGCGGCTTGGCCGCGGTTCCCGCGGCACGCAGGTCGACGGCGATGCGGCCGCTCACCTCGGCATCGGGCGCGAGAGCCCGCAGGAGCCCCGCGTCGAACGAGCCCACCGCGCCCACGTCGAGCGTGCGCGGCTCGTCCACGCCGACCGAGCCGTTCAGCCGCAGCTCGGCCGAGAGGGCCACGTCGCCTGCTTTCGCCTCCGTGCCGCGCAGGACGAGATGGTCGAAGTGGAGGCGGCCCGCTTCCAGCCGGAAGCCCGCGGGCTCGGCGACGAGAATCTTCTTGCCGTAGATCGTGAGATCCGCCGCCTTCAACGCGCCGGCGGCGGTCATGGCGGCGTCGCCGGAAACCTCCGGCAGAGTGGCTTCGATCGAGAGCGTGCCGTCCAGCTTGGCCTCCGGAGGGAGGTCGAGAAAATTCGACCAGAGGGCCAGCGACTGGACGCCGAGGCGGAGCCGCATCTGCGACGAGCCGCCCGCTCCCGTCTCGGAAGTGAGCGAGAGATTCGCCACGCCGGGGGCCTCCACGGTGCCGTTCAGGATTCCCGCGTTCATGCCGAGCTGCACCTTCAGCGGCGCATCGGCCTTGCCCAGCGCCTTGCCGTCCCAGGTGGCGTCCCGAACGTTGCCCGCGATCGTGAGGCTCGGCCGCTCGACCGTGCCGGAACCGGTCACCGTGGCATCCACGATGCCGGCGAGATTCGCGACGCGCCCCTTCACGCTCGCGAGCGCGTCCAGCGGCAGCTGCTCCGTGGTGAGGGCGAGCTCGAAGCCGCTGTTTGCATAGCGGTAGAGTCCGCCGCCGCGCACGCGTCCGGCGCCGAGCTGCGCGGTCATGTCCGAGATCCGGAGCTGCCCCTTCTCGAAAGCCAGAGTCCCCTGCAGCCGCTCGGCCTGCTGTCCCCAGATCGACGCTTTCTCCCACACGAGCGGCACCGTCCCGACCACGTCGGGCGTCACTCCTTGCAGCGGCAGGAGCCCGGTGACCGCGCCGGTGAGCGGCAGATCGAAGCTCAGGAAGCGCAGCACGCGCTCGATCGGCCAGCGGTCGAAGGCCGCGCTGAAGCCGTCGAGGAGATATTCGTCCCTCAGCTTGCCGCCCCAGCCCACCTTGCCCTGCACGGTGAGCGTGCCGCCGGCGTCCGAAGCCACGAAGGGAGCGAGCGTGAGGACGTTGCGGTCCACTTTGAAGTCCGCGCGGACGTCGCCGAATGGCACGCCGTGCAGCGAGAAGCGCGAGCCCGAGAGCTGCCCCGCGATGAGCGGATCCCCGAAGCTCCGCTCGATCGACGCGTTCACATGAATGCTGCCGGCGAGCTTCAGCGCCGGGGCGAGCTTCCGCTTCTGGATCGCGGGATAGAGATTCTCGGCGAGGTGCTCCACCTCCACGGCGTCCTCGGACTGGATATCCAGACGGATCGACGGAACCCAGGTTCCGAGCGCGAGCGTGCCGTCGAGATGGATGCGCGCTCCGCCGGCGGTCGTCAACGGGAGCTGGTCGAAATGGATCTGCCCGTTCCGAACCATGAGCGGCCCTCCCCCCCCGGTGGGAAGCGCATACCGCCCGGCCACCGCCGAGCGCACACCCGGAGCGGCGGTGAAGCGCATGGAGCCCGCGCCGTCGGCATGCTCGATGCCCCCTTTTCCGAACGTGAGCGTGGTATCGAGATCCGTCCGCGCCATGAGCCCCGTGCCCGGAAGGTCGAGATCAGAGAGGAAGCGCTCGAAGTCGAGGCCGCGCCCCTTCACCACGATGCGCACCGGCAGGGGCGGATTCTTCAGCCGCTCCACGCGCACGACTGCTTCGAGCGTGCCGCCGGCGTACTCCCCGCGCACGAGGTGCACGAGCAGGCCGCCGGGATCGGCGCGCACCTCGCCCGAGCCCGTCATCGGAAAGGGGCCGAAGAGCGCATCGGGGATCTCGAAGCGTCCCTTGATGCGGTACCCCTCCTTCGTCGAGAGCGGAATGCGGATCGTGCCGCTGAGGGCGACGCCCCCCTGAAGCGGCAAGCCGACATCGAAGATGTCCTTCATGCCCTGGCCGGTGGTCGAGGCCGTGGCCGCGAGCGCGATCACGGGCGTCTTCAAATTCTCGATCCCTCCGCTCGCGTCGAGCGTGAGGCGGTCGCTCCTGATGCGCACCGAGCCGATGTGGACGCGCCCCGGCGAGAGTGTGGCCTCGACCGCGAGGCCGAAGGAGAGGATCTGGTTGTTCTCGAGCTTGAACTGCGCCCGGCGGCACGCGAGGATCGCGTGCGTCACCCGGGAGAAGGGGGCCGAGACCCCGCTCAGCGCCGCGTCCTCGAGCAGGACGTCGATCCTGGAATCCCACTCGCGGAACCGGATCGTCCCCTTCTGGATCAGCGCCTCGCGCAGGCGTACGTCGATGCCGGGTCCCTTCTCGTCCGACTGTGGCAGAGATGGAAAGTTGTTCGTGCCGTCCTCGAAGATCTCGTAGACGATGCGCGGGGAGACGAGCCGCAGCTTGGGCAGGTCGATGCGCCCGCTGAAGATCTTCGGGATGCCGCGCAGCGAGATCTCCGCCGCGGAGAAGCAGTTGCCCGGCAGCCCGCGCGGATCGTTGGCGATCGCCACGTCGTTCACCAGCACGGCGGGGGGCAGCAGGGAGAGATCGAAGCCGCCGATCGACACCTTGCGGTTCAGCTTCGCGCTGAGGAGCTGCTCCGTCTTGCGCCGCAGCAGCTCCTGGAAACGGGTCGAGCGGAACACGCCGTACAGCACCAGGATCGAGAAGAAAGAGAGGAGGAGGAAGAGGCGGAAGACCTTGACCTGGGTCAGCGAGAGATGCGGGAAATGAGGGTGCGGAATTCTTTTCAGCCGCCGCTTCAGGCGGGATCGCCTCGAGCGTCGTTCCTCGATCACCTTCGGGGGATCGAGCTCAGGCATGCTCCCGCTCTCCGCCGAACGAGAGCTTTCCGGAGAGGACGTCGAAGAAGGAGTTGTCCGAGGCACGCACGAGGAGCACGGTCTGGCTGCTGCGCGCGATGGAGACCCGCGTGCTCGACTGGATCGGGAAGCCCTCCTGTCCGTCCAGCGTGAGGTAGACATCGGTGGGGTCGTTCTCCACGGCCATGCCGAGGCGAACCGAGTCGGGAAGCACGAGAGGGCGCAACGTCAGCGTGTGGGGACAGATCGGCGAGAGCACGATCGCGGGCATCGTGGGCTCGAGGATGGGACCGCCCGCCGAGAGGTTGTAGGCGGTGGAGCCCGTGGGGGTCGACACGATGAGCCCGTCGCCCCGGTAGCGCGAGACCGTTTTTCCGTCCACGTCCACGCGGATGGTCGCGATGCGCGAGAGCGCCGATTTCGCCAGGACGGCATCGTTCACGATCTGATAGCGGCGGGGCGGCCTTCCATCGTCGACCACGGTGACCTCGAGGAGCCGGCGCTTCTCGAGGAGAGCCTTCCGCGAAAGCGCGTCGTTCAGGAGAGGGTCGCAGTCTTCCGGGCCGCACGCCGTGAGGAAGCCCAGTGTCCCGATGTCGATGCCCAGCAGCGGGACACCGGGAGCGGGATGGCGCGCGACGGAGAGCAGCGTGCCGTCGCCCCCGAGCGTGACCAGGAGGTCGACCGCGCGGGCGATCTGGGTTCTCGGAACTCCGGCGGGACCCCCCCGTGCGCTGGCCGACTCGGCATCGTGGATGACCTGATAGCCACGCCGGGTCAGGCTCCGCTCGAGCTTCTTCGAGAGGGCGATGGCCTCCTTGCTGGAGTAGCGCGTCACCAGGCCCACACGTTTGACCGTGCGGGAGCGCTCGATGTGGCGGGCTTTCACGGCGAAAGTGTAGCGGGTATCTTCCGGAAACCCGCGAGGAATTCCCGGTTCCCTTCGGCGCCGAGGATCGGCGAGTCGACGGTGCCGAGCGGAATCAGCCGGAGGCGTTCGGCGGCCGACACGACACGCGCCACCGCCCGCTCCTGCACCGCGGCATCGCGCACGATTCCTCCGCGTCCCACGTCCTTCCGCTCCGACTCGAATTGCGGTTTGATCAGGAGCACCAGCTCGGCCTCGGAGGAAAGGAGCGGGACGATGGCGGGCAGGATCAACGTGAGCGAGATGAACGAGACATCGCCCACCACGAGCGCGATGGGCTCGGGGATCAGCTCGGCTGACAGAAAACGCGCGTTCACCTTCTCGCGCAGCACGATGCGCGGGTCGCTGCGCAGCCGGGCGTGCAGCTGCCCGTAGCCCACGTCCACGGCGTAAACCCTCGTGGCGCCGTGAGCGAGGAGAACGTCGGTGAAACCCCCGGTCGACGCGCCCACGTCGAGGCAGACACGACCTGCCGGCCGGATGCCGAAGGCTTCGAGGCCGGCCGCCAGCTTCACGCCGCCGCGCGAGACCCACGGATGCTCGGGCTCGTCCACCACGAGCACGATGTCGGCCGGAAGAGCGGTTCCCGGCTTCAGCCGCTCGTGACCCGCGGCGTGCACACGCCCCGCCAGGATCAGCGCCTCGGCGCGCGTGCGCGATTCCACCAGGCCGCGGTCGAGCAGGAGCTTGTCTGCGCGCACCTTCAAGACCTTGGCGACCTTCGGCGGAATTGGGCCCTCCTGGCTGTCCATCGTGCCTTCAGATCAGATCTCGATCAGGACCTTCAGCACGCTGCCGCCCGCCGCGGCCAGGCGGAACCCCTCGGCTGCCTGAGCCAGCGGCAGGCGATGGGTGATCAGACGCTCCGCACGGATCACGCCCCGTGCGATGAGGGCCAGCGCACGACGGGTCTCGGCCGGTCCGCAGGAATAGCTGAAGCGAATCGTGAGGTCGCGAAAGTAGGCATCGTGCGGCGCGATCTCCCAGCGCATCTGGGGGGCGATGGGGGAATAGAAGACCACACGTCCCGCGGGCCCGGCAGCGGCGATCGCGGAGGTGGCCGCGGCCGGGAGCGTGGGAATCACGAACACGGCATCGGCTCCCGCGCTCCCGGTGGCTTCGCGGATGGCCGCCCCCACGTCACACGCCGCCGGATCGAGCACGAGGTCGAAGCCGAATCCCTCGGCCAGCTTTCGGCGCGACGGATCGGGGTCGCTCCCGACGAGAAACGCGGCTCCCGCATGACGGCACAGCTCACCGAGGAGGATGCCGTTCGAGCCGAGCCCGAGCACGGCGGCCGTATCGCCCTTGGCCACCTCGCCGCGGTCCACGGCCTTGATTCCGCAGGCCACCGGCTCGATGAGAACCGCGTCGTCGAACCCGACCTCGGGCGGCAGCTTCAATGTGTCGCGCAGCACCGACGCCTTCTCCACGCGAACGAACTCGGCCAGGCCGCCGGGGTGCAGGCGCGTGGGCTTCCAGTCGGCGCACATCACCGAGTCGCCCCGGAGACAGAAGCGGCACGTGCCGCACGGCGCATGATGGTGCACGAAGACGCGATCTCCCGGAGCGAAGGCGCAGTCCCCGGTGCCCACGCGCTCCACGATGCCGGCGGTCTCGTGGCCCAGTACCGCGGGAGCCTTCGTGGCCACGTACCAGGGCGAGACGTCGCTGCCGCAAAGGCCCACCGCCTTCATCCGGACCAGAATTTCTCCCTCGCCGGGCTCGGGCACCGGCAGCTCGATGAGCGCGATGTCGTCGAGCGAGCGCACCTGCACGGCCTTCATGGGACGAACGCCGTCTTCATGCCTTCGCCTCGTTTCAACGACTCGAAAACGTCCGCGAACTCTTCCAGGGGGCGCTCTGCCGTGACCAGCGCGTCCACCGGCACCGTTCCGGCGACGAGCAGGTCGAGCGCCTGACGCGCGTCGGATGGGGTGTAGTGGAACGAGCCGATGAGGCTCACCTCGTCATAGTGAATGCGCGCCGTGTCGACGCTGAGCCGGCTGGCGCGCGGCCCGCCCGCGAACAGCAGCACCACGCCCCCCCGGGCCACGAGCTCAATCACGTCGGCGGCGATGCCCGCATCGCCCGTCGTATCGATGATCACGTCCGGCCCACGCGCGGCCGTCGCCTCGAGGAGCGCCGCGCGAACGCTGGTCTGGCTCACATCGATGGTCTCGGCCCCGGCCGCGCGGAAGCACGCCAGCCGTCCCGGCCTTCGGCCGGCGACGAAGATCCGCGCGGCGCCGGCGTGCCGCGCCATGAGGGTGAAGAGCAGCGCGATCGGCCCGGAACCGTAGATCAGCAAATTCGATGCGGGTGTGAGCGCGATGCGGGAGAGCCCGCGCACCACGCACGCGAGCGGATCGAGCAGCGCCGCCGCGGCGAACGAGAGCGAGGCGGGGATCAGCTTGAGCCCTCTCGCCACGACCCGCTCCGGCACGCGCACGAGATCGGCGAACGCACCCCACGCGGGACGATCGAACGCCGTGGGACACAGGTTCTCGCGGCCCGACTCGCAGTCCGGACAGCCGCCGCACGGCCCCGAGACCGCGGACGCGACCCGGTCGCCCGGCTGGAACGGGGCTCCCGGGCCGACGCGCGACACGACGCCGGAAAATTCATGCCCGAGGATCACCGGAAAGGGAATCTTCGGGTGACCGCGGCGGATCATCTTCAGGTCGGTCCCGCACGTGAGGGCGGCGGCCACGCGCACGATGACCTCGCCGTCCGCGGGCGTGGGCTCGGGAACCTCGCGCAGCGCGACTTCCCCCGCCCGTTCACAGACCAGCGCGCGCATGGGCGGGGAGGGTACCATCAGCTCACGATGAGTCCGCTCGCCGACCCAACGCTCGCCGGCCTCCTGCTGGTCGTCTCCTGCGCCACGCCCGTCCCCACACCTGGGCCGTCGATGACGCCGGCTCCCACGCCCGCGGCATCCACGTATGCGGCTCCTACGCCTGCGGCACCGACACCCGTCCCCGAGCCCGACCAGGCGTCGATTCCCCGCGCGATCCTGGTCTTCAGTGTCGAGCCCGCGAACACCTACTCGGGCGACCTCGTGACGATCAAGGGCACCGGACTCAATCAAGGCTCCGTGCTGCTCCTCGGCCCCGTGTCTCCCGTGATCGTCGAGAAGACCAACGACAAGATCGTCTTTCGCGCGCCCGAGACCGACCACAACCGTCCCG
>JBDSFL010000004.1:0-3249 GCA_039919545.1 Thermoanaerobaculia bacterium
GGCGCGGGCGACATCGGCCACGAGCGCGGCGAGCTTCGGGGCGCCCGGGCCCCGCGCCGACCAGCTGGTATCGATATCGGGCGAGACGAGGACCACGCGGTTCTCGCGGGGAAAGGGCGACGGGAGCTTCAGCAGATCCGTGCGGTCGCGATCGAGGCCGATGAGGTCGCGATGAAACTCGGGCGGAGAGAGCGTGGCCGACATGCCGATCATCGCCGCCGCGCCGTTCACGATCGGGCCCAGCACCTGGGAAGGATCCTTGCAAAGGATCGAGAGGCGCCCGCCCGCGGTGGGCGCGGCGATCACGTCGAAGGCGTCGTTCGGCGCGCCATCGCAGACCGCCAGACGGGAAACGTCGTGAAAACGCGCGAAGGTGAAGTAGAGCTCGAGCACCGGATCGTCCGGCACCCGGTCTCCGCCCGTTCTCATGTCGGCGAGATGCCGGACGAGGAGGGACTCCATGTCGAGCCGCAGATCGTCCAGCCGCCGCTCGTCGAGCGCCACCAGCCCCGGGGCGTCCCCGCCCTCCTCGGGCAGCTGCCCCACGCAGTCCGAGACGAGCAGCATCACCTGCTGGAGCGCGCGCTCGGCTTCCAGCGCCGAGCGGGCCGCCGAGACTCCGATCTTCTGTGCGAGCACGGCGAGCGCCGCCTGCGTCAGCTCGGGCGAATAGGTGCTGCGTCCGCGGTCGATCAGGTTGTGCGCCTCGTCCACGAGGAGGAACGAATCGGCCAGGGCGCCTGGATCCTTCGCATCCGCCAGAGCGACGATCGGATCGAAGACGTAGTTGTAATCCCCGATCACCACATCCGCCCGCTCCGCCAGCTCCAGCGAGACCGCGAAGGGGCACACCACCTCCTGGCGCGCCGCCTCGAACACGCGGTCGGGATCGAGATGGCGTTCCCCCTCGAGGAGCCGGTCGAGCAGCCCGGACTGCTCCATCTTGGCGCCGTAGTCCTTCGCGTAGCGGCAGTGCTCCTCGTGGCAGAGGATCACGTCGTTCGCGCACATCCGCTCCTTCGCGCGGAGGCGCACCGAGCGGAACGACTCTCCCTCGATCGCGTTCAGCGTCTTCGTGAAGATTTCCTGTTGCGTGGTCTTGGCGGTCAGCACATAGAGCTTCTTGCTCTGCTTGAGCGACGCCCGCAGCAGCGGATAGAGCGCCGCCGCCGTCTTGCCGATGCCCGTGGGAGCCTCGACGAGCAGGTGAGAGCCCTGCGCGGCGGCGCGGGCCACCGCCGCGGTCATCTCGCGCTGGCCCGGACGCCAGCGCGCGAACGGGAAGATCAGCGCATCGGCTTCCGCCGCCTTGGCCTCGGCGAGCGCCTCCTGCCCGAAGAACTCCTGCAAAAGCGCACGCACGCGGCGCGTCAGGTCGGCGTGGATGGTCTCGGGCTCGTAGGCGACAGGCACGATCTTCGTCGCGCCGGTCTCGATGTCGGCCAGGATCAGACGACCCGCGACCGGACGTGATTCCGACAGCGCGACGGCGTGCAGGTACCAGCCGAGCTGCAGCTGAAAGCGCAGCATGCGCGGCGATCCTGGAAGCTTCACGAGGTCCTCGGCGAAGTGCAGCGACTTGATCTCGTCCACGATGACGCGTCCGTTCGATTCCTCGAAGCGGCCGTCGACGCGGCCTTCGAACAAGACGGTGTAATCGTCCACGGGAAACGTGAACCGGACGGACTTCTCCGCGGCGTAACCCGGGATCAGCTCCACGGATTCCATCGCCACGCGTCGATGAACCGCCTGCCCGATCCAGAGCCGCTCGAATCCCTCGCCGCGATCGAAGCCGATTCTCCGCGCGGTTCCGCCGAGGAGCGCAGCGGGGGAAATCGTGAGCCGACGGGCCTCGGCATCGATTCTGAGCGTCACAAACTGATTGTATGCGCGTAGAATCGAGTTGCTTTGAGGTGGCCTCAAATTCGAACTCTTCTCGACCGTCGCTCTGCCCGGCTCGCTCTGATCGCCCTCGCGCTCCTGTGCGCGCCTGCGCTGAACGCCTCGGGGCGCGCGCGCCGGAGAGTGCGCGCTCGGCCAGCCCAGCCTCAGTCTCCGCCCAGCGGCTCGATGTCGCTCTCCGAGCGGCTCCTGCTGCTGACGCGGCGTCCCCCCATCCTGCCGCGATCGGAGTTCTCCGTCGCCGTGGCGCGTGTGGGGGAGAGTGAACCGATCCTCTCGGTCAATGGGGACGCGCCGCTCATTCTCGCTTCGACGACGAAGGTCTTCACGACGGCTTCCGCGCTCGATCGGCTCGGCCTCGACTACAAGTTCAAGACGCGCGTCTACCGCGATGCGGCCGTGGGCGAGGACGGCATCCTGCCGGGTCACCTCGTCATCGTGGGCGGCGGCGATCCCGCCATCTCGGGGCGGCTCTTCGACGACGATCCCCTGGCCGTGTTCCGTCCCTGGGCGGCCTCGCTGGCCAAGCAGGGGATCCGTCAGCTGAAAGACGGGCTGCTCCTGGACGTCTCCTTCTTCGACGACGTCCGCGTCCATCCCGACTGGCCAGCCGAGCAGGAGCAGAACTGGTGGCAGGCGCCAACCTCGGCGCTGTCGTACAACGACAACGTCGTCCTCGTGCGGGCCACGGGCGGGCTTCGCCCCGGTGCTCCCGCCCTGCTGGGTTTCTATCCCGCCGGGCCTCCGCTCCTGTCCCTCATCGGGCAGGTCATGACGGCCGCCGGGCGAGGAGCCCGGGTTGGCGTGCGACGCACCTCCGGCAGCCACACCGTGGTGGCGCAGGGCCTCGTCGGGCGCAACCGCACCTGGACCGGAGACGTCACCGTGCCCGATCCGCCTCTCTACATGGCCGCGGCGCTGTCGCAGGTTCTGCGCGAGAACGGAATCCAGCTCGGAGCCCCGCCGAAGGTGCAGACCGAGCCGCTGAAGGTGCCCACGGCGTTGTCGGGACGCGTTCTGCTCCACACGCACGAGACGCCCATCCTTCCCGTCCTGTCGGTCTGCAACAAGCGCTCCCAGTCGTTCTATGCCGAGCAGATCCTGAAGACGCTCGGCGCCGAGACGCGCGGCGTCGGGACCTGGTCGAACGGCGAGAAGGAAGTGTCGGCCTTCCTCCAGCGCCTCGGGCTCGATCCGGACCGCTACCGCCTCGTCGACGGCTCCGGACGTTCGCGGTCGAACATGGCGAGCGCGCAGGCGTACCTGGACTTCCTGAAAGCTCTGGCGACGAAGTGGAGCAAGTTCGACGCTTTCCAGCCGTCGCTGGCGATATCCGGCGACATGCAG
>JBDSFL010000099.1:0-3614 GCA_039919545.1 Thermoanaerobaculia bacterium
GCGACGACCTGGATCTTCCGGACGACGTGGTCATCGCCAACCGCACGTCCGAGCGGTTCGGCGCGCTGATCACCGCCCCCGCCGAGACGTTGCTCGCCGTCGCCATCAAATCCGAGGGACGGCGGCTCGGCGTGCTGGTGGTGGCGGACAAGGAGAACCGCGCGGGGGGGATCGACGAATTCAACAAGAGCGACGGCCGCATCCTCTCGCTCTTCGCCAACCAGGCCGCCATCGCGCTCGAGAACGCCCGCCTCCATCGCGACGCGCTGGAGAAAGAGCGCATCGAGAGGGAGATCGAGCTCGCGGCCTCGATCCAGAAGACCATTCTTCCCGCCACGCTTCCGGCCGTCCCGGGCCTGCTCATGGCCGGCGGGAACCAGCCCACCCGCCGCGTCGGGGGAGACTATTTCGACGTCTTCGCGCTCCCCGACGGCCGGACCGCCTTCGTGGTGGCGGACGTGTCGGGCAAGGGAGTGCCGGCCGCCCTCCTGGTGTCGACGGTGCATGCCTGCCTGCACCTCCTGATCGACGGGCTCGTCTCGGATCTCACGGGCATCATCTCGCGCATCAACCGGCATCTCGTGGGGTTCAGCTCCACGCGCAAGTTCGTGACTCTTTTCCTCGCGCTCTACGACCCCGTCTCCCGCGACCTCACCTACGTGAACGCCGGACACAACCCCGGCATCTGGCTCTCGGGCGACCGCTCGGAACTTCTCCACAGCAGCGGCGTACCAATCGGTATGTTGCCCGACGTGAAGCACTCTCAGGCCACGATCCGCCTCGAGCCTACCGATCTTCTGGTGCTCTATTCCGACGGCATCACCGAAGCCGCCGACATGCAGGACGAGGAGTTCGGGATGGACCGTCTGCTCGCCCTGGTGCGCGACGGCCACATGGACGAGCCGTCGGCGCTCTCCGGCCGAATCTTCGACACGGTGGCCGAGTTCACGCGCGGCGTCGCCCAGTACGACGACCAGACGGTGCTCGTCGCGCGGGCAATCTGAAAATGCGGGCGCGCGGGGCCAGCGTCTCGCGACTCTCCGTAGCGGCCGGCGTGGCCGCGCTCTGCGCCTGCACGTTCTCCTCCGAGGTCTCGATCCATTCCCACGAGCTCATGAAGCCGCTCCCCGGGGGCTTCGTGAACTCTTACAACGTGGAGCAGAAGCTCGACGGCGGCTTCGTCCCCGAGGTGCTGGAATTCCTCCTCGGACCCGGCGGCCGTTCCGTCGAGAAGACGATGGCCGCACGGCTGCTCGGGCGCGCGTTGATGGAGCGCGGCGATTTTCGCGCGGCGCACACTCACCTCGAGCGCGCCTACGCGCAAGAGGGGCGCCTCTCGCTGCGGGCCGACACTGCGTGGTTCCTCTCGCAGTGCGACTACTGGAACGGCCGCTTCGCCGAAGCGGCTCGCTGGGCGCGCATCGCCCAGTCGGACGGTCGGCGCATTCCCGACGGCTGGATCACGTTCCTGCTCTCGGGGAGCGAGCGCGGGCTCTACGGAGGCGCGGCGGCGGGCACGCGGCTGGAGTCGGCGATGACGTTCGGCAACCCGAACCTGGTGCGTCTGAAAGTGAGAGTGAACGACACTCCCGAGGACCTGATGGTCCTCGATTCCGGGGCCTCGATCTCGCTCCTGACCGAGTCGGCGGCGCGCGACTTCGCCATCGACATCGTGCCGGACGCCACGGCCGGGGCCTTCGGTCTGCACAACGTGGAGATCCCGCTTCGCTTCGGCTGGGCCCGAAAGGTGGAAGTCGGCGGGACCACGCTGACGAACGTGCCGTTCGGGATCCTCCCCGACGAGGCGCTCTCCTTCCAGACGGCTTCCGCGGGCAAGTTCCACCTGGCCGGTGTGCTCGGAGCCCACTTCATGAAGGAATTCGACTGGCGCCTCGGTTACCGCGAAAAGGTGGTGCAGGCGGTGCGGCTGGAAGCGAACATCGTGCGTGGCTCGAAGAAGCAGAACCTCTTCTTCCGCCGGCTCAAGCCCATGGTCCGCACCTCCTTCAACCAGGAACCCTGGTTCTTCTTCCTCTTCGATACCGGCTCGGAGCCGACCATGGTGACGCGCACCGGCCTCAACAAGGCCAGGACGAAGGACATGGAATCGAACTATCCGATGACGCTCGAGGGGATCGGTAAGAGCCGCGTTTCGTGGGGCAAGATGTCGAACGCGACCGTGGGCATCGACCGCTACATGGTGCGCTTCAAGGACATCGTGGTGAAGGAAGAGAATTCCGGGATCGAGGACGGCGTGCTGGGCTCCTCGTTCCTGTCGCGCTTCGATGTCGAGGTCCGCTTCGGCGCGATGACCGTCACCCTCGAGAGCCCTCTCGACCGCCTGCAGAGGCTGGAGAGCGCGTCCGAACCCGCGGCTCCCCGGACGCCGCGCGGCTGAGGCTCCCTGCTCGAATCGTCGACGCGGCACGGCACTCGCTAGAATCGAGCGGATGGCACCATTCTGGCCTGTCCCGGTGACGCCGTCGTTCTCCGTCCGTCTCGGCCGGGGAACGCGCGCATGCGCAGGGCTGATCCTGATTTTCCTTTCGTTGGCTCCGCTCCTATCCTGCCGCCCGGAAATGGACCCGACGGTCCGTCGACGCGCCGACATGGTGGAGCAGCAGATCGTGGCTCGCGGGGTGAAGGATGCCCGGGTGCTGTCCGCGATGCGAGCGGTGCCGCGACACCGATTCGTGCCGGACGCGGAAGCCGCTCGCGCTTACGAGGATCGTCCGCTCCCGATCGGCAGCGGGCAGACCATCTCCCAGCCGTACGTGGTGGCGTTCATGACCGAGCAGCTGAAGCTGACCGGTCGGGAGAAGGTCCTCGAGATCGGCACCGGCTCCGGCTACCAGACCGCTGTCCTGGCGTCGCTGGCCGCACGCGTCTACTCCATCGAGATCCGTCCCGAGCTCGCCGCTTCGGCGGGCGAACGCCTGCGCGCCCTGGGAATCCAGAACGTCGAGGTGCGTGCCGCGGACGGCTATCGAGGCTGGCCCGAGGCCGGACCCTTCGACGCCATCCTCGTGACGGCCGCTCCCGAGCGCATTCCACCGCCGCTGCTCGAGCAGCTGGCGGCAGGCGGTAGGATGGTGATCCCGGTGGGCGGCTTCTATCAGGAATTGAAAGTCATCGAGAAGACGCCGGCGGGCATCGTCGAATCGAGCGTGCTGCCGGTGCGGTTCGTCCCCTTCGTCGGAGAGGCGGAAGGACACCCGGACAAAGACGGTTCACCGCACTGAGCGCGGCGCGAACCCGCGAAGAAATTGACTTGCCAGGAAGGAACGGTATGTTGCATCGAGTTTTGGAGGGTTTCATGAAACGATTTGCGGGCGGGATCGCCGCCGCGGGCCTGCTGCTGCTGGCTGTCTCCTGCAGCAGCAGCGACGATGAGACCGGTCCCTCGACCGGCGCGACCCTGTCCTCGTACCTCTCCGGTGTGTCCGCCGGCGGGGCTTCGGGGACGCTCAATCCGGGTACGCTGCCGACGGCCACCGGCGGCCCGACGGTCACCGCGACCGGGAACCCGGTGGTGATCAACGGGGGGACGAGTCCGGTGGCGATCACCGGAACCGCCGCGCTGTCGAAGGTCTACGTCGCGATCACCGGTGTGA